>NZ_WHOV01000006.1:0-64473 GCF_009765395.1 Pseudomonas sp. BAV 4579
ATTGCCATCACAGGAACAGGCTAGCAAACACGACTTTTCAGACAAGCCCTAGTACGACTAGTCATGGCACACCTCCATGCGAGAGGTAAGACACGTAGTCGGATGTGCCAGGTGGAGCCCGGGCTTAAAAGGCAGTCGGTGCATTCGGCATGCTCCTCGGACAGGTTGAAGAGCCACTCATACCGTTTCGACTCGGCAAGGGTGGCGAACCGTACGGGGGTCGAAATACCGGCGTCCGAGGGAACCGGCCAGGCAAAAGCCTGCCCCGCACGGTCCGCCATAGAATCGCAGTGTTCGATGCATCGCAAAGACCACTATGCTATGGCGCCTTTCCGCGCCCTCAGACAACTCGGGTTTCGACTCCCGGTCGTGGGATTGACCACGACAGCCAAAATCTAACGTCCGTGGTTATCGGTTGCAACCAACAAACTGGCTGGCATGTGCTCCGCTTTCTGGGGAAGTCGACGTCAACAAAAAAGTGGGCATGCCCTAAATCGGATTTTCTACGGCATGACGCTTCAGTAAACGGCACCTTCGCGCCATCGGATCGCTCAGGACGCGAGCAAGATGGCAACGCGCAAAGGCCTCGCCCTACTTCACTGGCCACTCCTCCTCACACCGCTCTTGGTTGCCCTAGGCGCCCCCCATGCCCAGGCGGGCGACAGTGACGCTGAGCGTGAGCAGCTAGCCGCCGTCATCCGGCAGCTGACGATCACCGAACACCTGGCCGTCCAGACCGCTGCGCGCATAGCCCCTGCAGGCACCCGCTACCACTTCGACTATGCCCGCCTACAGCAAGACCTGCAGCGCATCCGCCAGGGCATCGAACACTACCTGACACCGTCCCGTGCCCAGCCCAGGGATCTGCAGCCGCTGGCAGGTGACTACGCCCGCGAGGTTGATCCGCATGAGGCGTCCTCGCCATGACCCTCTCCGCCGCACAAAGCGCGGCCTTTCAGGCCAGCGGTGGCTTCACCCCTGCCGCCGTCTCCACGGTAGTGCTGAGCCTGGTCTTTGCCGTCTTTCAGCTCTGGGGCGTCTGGGCCCTGCGCACGGCCTTCGTGAGCTGGGCCGAACATCGCCTGACCCAACGCCAGCTGCTGGGCGTCGCGGTGCGTTTTTTCTTCCTGTACCTGGCCCTGATTTTTCTACTGCTCTCCTGACCTATGGAGGACCTGAACGTGTCTACGTCGTTGTTGCGTACCTGCCCTCGCCGTATTGCTCAACCCTTGACGGCCGTCATCGGTATCGGGCTGATTGAAGGCGCCCACGCCGCTGGCTTGCCCAAGATGGAAGCACCCACCCGTGGGCAGGGCACCGGCATCCTGCAAACCCTGCAAAACTACGGCTACGACATCGTCATGCTGGTCGCCCTGCTGGTTGTGGCGTCCATGTTTATTGGCGTGTGCTACCACGCCTATACCCGCTACTCCGAGATCCACACCGGTCGCGCCACCTGGGGGCAATTTGGTCTCACCGTGGCCGTTGGCGCCATGCTGTTGGTCGTGGGGATCTGGCTGCTGACCACCGCCATCGGTGTGCTCTGACACGCGGAGCTGCCCCTCACCATGGAGACCGTACGCGCCGAAGACGGCCAGGTTCTGTTCCTGCCCCACCGACTCAATCGCCAACCGGCCGTTGTCCGAGGGCTGATCGCGGACGAGGTCTGGTTTGCCACCACGCTGTTTGCGTTGATCGGGTCAGGGCTGAGTCTGCCGCTGGCGGTTGTGGTTGGGCAGCTGGCGGTGCTGCCCACCGGCATCCTCATTACCTTGGCGGTTGGGCTCTACCTGAGCAGCGGAGTGCTGCAGACCCTCAAGCGCGGACGACCTGATACCTGGCTGCATCGGCACCTGCAATGGCAGGTAGCAACCCGCCTACCCCTCCTGGCCGCCTGGGTCGGCGGACAGGCGTTGATTCTGCGCTCAGGCACTTGGAGCACACGACGTTCCCGGGCGGTCCTGCGTGAAGGGGAGCGCTGGTCATGAGCCGCTTTCGCCACGAAATCGTGCATCTGCAGGCGCACATACGCACCCTTCGCCTGGCCGCCGGTGCCCTGGCCCTACTGGCATTGCTACTGGGCCTTGGCTGGTGGAGCGCACCGCGAGATTTGACCATCCACATCCCGCCTGACCTGCGTTCAGGCAGCACGCGAAGTTGGTGGGACGTACCGCCCGAAAACGTCTATGCCTTCGCCTTCTACATCTGGCAGCAGCTACAACGCTGGCCCAGCGATGGCGAGGCGGATTACCAGCGCAACCTCAAAACCCTCTCGGCCTACCTCACGCCCGCCTGCCAGGCCTTCCTCGAGCAGGACTATCAGCGTCGCCGCGCCAACGGCGAGCTGCGGTTACGCGTCCGGGGCGTCTACGAGATCCCAGGGCGCGGCTACGGCGAGGATCCCGCGCGCCGGGTCAAGGTGATCTCGGCTCGCGACTGGATCGTCACGCTGGATCTGACGGCGGACGAGTACTACAGCAGCGAGCAGATCAAGCGGGCGCTGGTGCGCTATCAGCTCAAGGTCGTACGGCTGGATCAAGATCCAGAGCACAACCCGTTCGGCCTTGCGCTGGACTGCTATGCCCAGCCGCCACAACGCATCGACATCCATCCGGACCTGATGCCTGCTCAAGCCCCAGGAGCCGCCACATGACTCGTCAGCCCCTATCCCTGCTCGCCGCGCTGTTCCTTGGGCTCGGTGTGGCAGCACCCGGTCATGCCACACAGATCCTGCACTGGAAACGCCTGCCTCTCGCAGTGCCGCTCACGGTAGGCCAGGAACGTGTCGTGTTCCTTGACCGCAAGGTGCGCGTTGGCGTCCCTACAGCCCTGAGTGATCGCTTGCGTATCCAAAGCACCGGCGGCGCGCTGTACCTACGCGCCAGCACCGTGCTTCCGCCCACGCGGCTGCAGGTACAGGATGTGCAAACGGGCATGATCATCCTGCTCGACGTCGCCGCGGAGCCGGCAAAATCGGGGCAACCAGCGGCAGAGCCGATTCGTATCGTCCTGGATGCGCCAGACGAAGAGTCGCGGCCTGCGCCGACTACGCCTGAAGCCGGTACTGTACAGAGCGTTCCGGACGCGGCCCTGGCGATGACCCTGACCCGCTATGCCGCGCAGCGTCTCTATGCACCCTTACGAACCCTTGAACCGGTCGAGGGCATTCGCTCCGCCGAGGTGGAGCAAGAGCTGCCCCTGGACAGCCTGTTGCCAGGGCTACCGGTTAGGGCACGCGCCCTCGCCGCCTGGCAACTGCAGCACCTGCGGGTTACCGCAATTCGCCTGAGCAATCAAAGCGCACGTCCTATCGTGTTGGTGCCCGAGGCACTACAGGGCGACTTTGTGGCCGCCACCTTCCAGCACCCCGACCTTGGCCCGTCCGGTCAGGCCACCGATACCACAGTGGTCTATCTCGTCACTCGCCACCAGGGACTGCGGGGTGCCTTGCTCCCCAGGATCACGCCCTTCCCAGACGTCACACCTCGCCCTCCTGTCTTGCCCGCGCTGCGCCACGGTAATGTCGATGAAGATCAGTAGCCTACTCAAATGGGCAGCCATTCCCCTGGCCGGAATGATGACTGCTATCGGCCTTACGCGATGCACCGGGTCACCCAGTACGTCTGATGTTGACCCCGAAACCGCTCATGCGCTGACCCGCGAGGAACGCGCCGCCCTGGGGATTGAAGGTGACTCCCCTCGGGATACCGTCGCGACCCTGGTAGCTCAGGTCAAGCAGCTGCGTCAGGAGCTGGAGACTGCAACGCGCGATGTGCAGCACTCACGTCATGCGCCCGGCCGTCCAGAGGATGCAACCGCGCTGGTCGATCAGCGAATCGAACACGCCCTGCAGGCTGAGCGGGCGCAGCGGCAGCAGGCTCAGGAGCAGCTGGCGCGTGAACGGCAGCAGACCGAACAACTGCTCAACGACGTCAAGCAGCGCCTGCACACCCCCGCACAGGACGATGCCACGGAGCTGCCGGTAGGGCTCGGACTGGAGCCCACCCAAGAGGCGTCGACTGAAGTACCACTGCGCTGGATTGAGCCAAGCGATGTGCCGCCTGACGCTGCGTCCAGCAAGAGCCAGGCGCGGCCACTGCAGCTTGGATTAGCCCCTGAATCGCCACCTGGCCCAGCCCCTGACGACCGAATGAGCCACGCGCCTGATGCTCCGGCCAAACCGGTCTATACCTTGCCAGCCAATGCCACCCTGGTGGGCTCGGTCGCCATGACGGCCCTGATCGGCCGCGTCCCCGTCGACGGCACGGTGAATGACCCCTACCCCTTTAAGGTGCTGATCGGCCCGGACAACCTCACGGCTAACGGCATCGAATTGCCCGACGTGGCCGGCGCCGTAGTTAGCGGAACGGCCTCCGGCGACTGGACCCTGTCCTGCGTCCGCGGGCAGATCCGCAGCCTGACCTTTGTCTTTACCGACGGCACGATCCGCACCCTGCCTGACGATAACCCGCCCAGCGGCCAGGCCCGACGCGGTGAGTCAGCGGACAACGCCCTGGGCTGGATCAGCGATGACCAAGGCATTCCCTGCGTAGCGGGTGAACGGCGTAGCAATGCGGCCCAGTACCTGGGCTCGCAGGCCTTGATCACCGCCGCAGGTGCTGGCGCGGCATCGCTCCTGTCAGCCGACAAGGGCACGCATGCCGTCTTCAGCGGCACCGGTACGTTCGGCACCACCAGCACGTCCGGACAGGGGGCGCTCAACCAAATCCTGGCCAGTGGCATGCAAGACCTGTCGCAGTGGGTCAATCGGTTCTATGGCCAAGCCTTCGCGGCGGTGTACGTCAAACCCGGCGCCCAGGTTGCGGTTCACCTGGAGCAGCCCGTCACGCTGGATTACGCCCCCCAGGGGCGACGCGTTCATCATCTCACTGGAGGCTTCCATGCAGCGCCCTTGGACTGACGTGACTTTCGCGCTTGCCACCCCGCTGCTAATCCTTACGCTGGCAGGGTGCGCCAGCAAGGACACGCTACTGCCGCCCGGTGATCACACTATGCTCGACCTCTGGCGTACCCACACGAGCAGTGTCCAAGGCGCCGAGGTTCGCCTGAACGAGGCCCGGCAGCAGGTGCGTCGTCCGTTGTCCGTCGGAGATGAGCCTCCCTCCAGCGGCCCGCGTGCGGACCTGCGCCAGCGCGCTCATTCCCTCAACCAGCAGTTTCCCCGCCTGCCCAACCCTGACCTGGTGATGTATGTCTTCCCGCATTTGGCCGGCGAGGAGTCGGTTCCGGTACCAGGCTACAGCACAGTATTTCCGCTCTATCGACACGTACCCTACGCCCTGCCCGGTGAGCGCGTGGAGGACTACTGATGCGCCGCGCTTGGCTCCGCTGGCCGCGCCTGCGCCAGACGACACCGGATCCGCAGTCATCGGATGCCTGGCAGGCCCATGTCATGCGGCTAGCCAAGCACGGGCTGGCCGCCCCAGGCGCCTGCCTGGACCCGTCCAAACGCCGGCCTGCTACCCAGGCGGATCAGGACAGGCTGTACGCCCAGGCGCCCTCGTTCGTCGATCTTTTGCCGTGGGTGGAATACCTGCCTGACGCGCAGTGCATGCTCTTGGACGATGGCCGCTCGGTGGCAGCCTTCTTCGAGTTGCAACCACTGGCGACAGAAGGACGCGAGCCTGACTGGTTCGCGCAAGCGCGCGACGCCGTAGAAACCGCCCTGCAGGAAACACTCGATGAGCACGACGAGAGCCCCTGGGTCGTACAGTTCTATGCCCAGGACGAGCCCACCTTCGAGGCTTACCTCAACACACTGTCCGACTACGTCCGCCCTCTCGCGCGTCACAGCATCTTCACGGACTACTACCTGCGTCTGACCGCCCGCCACCTGCAGGCGGTCAGCACGCCTGGCGGACTGTTCGACGACACCACCGTGACCCAGTTGCCCTGGCGTGGGCAGCACCGACGTACCCGGATGGTCGTCTACCGGCGAATTCCTACCACCGCGCGCCGCAGCCCTGTCTCAGCGCCTGAGCAGGATCTGAATGCAACCTGCGACCGTCTTACCGCAGCGCTTGCCAGCGCGGGTGTGTCCAGCACACGCCTGGACGCTGCCGCCATCCACGATTGGCTGCTGCGCTGGTTCAATCCCGATCCCACTCACCTGGGCCATACCGATGCCGACAAGGCACGCTTCTACGCCCTGACCCGCTATCCGGACACGACACCACCCGACGCCCTGGAGTTGGCCAGCGGGACCGATTTTGCGCAGCGGCTTTTCTTCACGCCACCTCGCTCAGACCGAACCACCGGGGTGTGGCACTTCGACAATCAACCTCATCGCGTCCTGGTGGTTGATCGACTACGTCAGCCTCCGGAAGCAGGCCACCTGAGCGGTGAGATGCGGCATGGTGAGGCCCTCAATGCGGTAATGGATCAGCTGCCAGAGGGCACGGTGATGTGCCTGACAGTAGTCGCAACGCCACAGGATGGATTGGAGGCGCAGCTCAATACGCTGGCACGCAAGGCCGTGGGCGATACCCTCGCCTCCCTGCACACTCGCCAGGACGTCGAGCAGGCCCGGGCCCTGATCGGCGGACAGCATAAGTTGTATCGAGGTGCGCTGGCGTTCTATGTGCGCGCACCGGCGATGGAGAGCCTGCGCCAACGCTGCCACACGCTGACCAACGTGCTGCTGACAGCGGGCCTGCAAGTGGTACGCGAAGACGCGGAGGTGGCGCCGCTTAACAGCTACCTTCGTTGGCTACCCGCAGTCTTTGATCCTGCGGCCGACCGCCGGCATTGGTATACCCAGTTGATGTTCGTGCAGCACGCCGCGAACCTGGCTCCTGTCTGGGGCCGTAGTACGGGAACGGGTCATCCCGGCATCACCTTCTTCAATCGAGGTGGGGGTCTGGTGACCTTCGACCCGCTGAGCCGCCTTGATCGCCAGATGAACGCCCACCTGTTTCTGTTCGGTCCAACCGGGTCGGGCAAGAGCGCGACCTTGAATTACCTGCTGCAGCAGGTGACCGCGCGGTACCGACCTCGATTATTCATCGTCGAGGCCGGTAACTCCTTTGGGCTGTTTGCCGACTTCGCCGCCCGCCTGGGGTTATCCGTTCACCGCGTAACCCTCACACCGGGCAGCGGCATCAGCCTGGCCCCCTTCGCCGATGCCTGGCGGCTGGTCACACCGACCTCCCCCAAAGCGCTCGACAGTGCAGAGGGTGAGCAGTCGGAGGCGTCGGATGAGCAGCGTGATGTCCTGGGCGAACTGGAGATCATCGCGCGCCTGATGATTACCGGCGGAGATCCACGCGAGGACGCACGCATGACCCGCGCAGACCGGAGCCTGCTGCGTCAGTGCCTATTGGCGACCGCCAAACGTTGTGTAGCGCAGGGACAACCCGTGCTGACCCGCGATCTCTGCGCCACGTTACGCGAGCAGGCACGCGACAACGCCCTTCCCGAACCTCGACGCGCTCGCCTCTTGGACATGGCCGAAGCCATGAGCCTGTTTTGTCAGGGCAGCGACGGCGAACTCTTTGATCGCCCTGGCACGCCGTGGCCTGAGGCTGACATCACCCTAGTGGATCTGGCGACCTTTGCCCGGGAGGGCTATGGCGCGCAGCTTGCCGTGGCCTACGTCAGCCTCATCAACGCCGTGAACAACCTGGCTGAGCGCGATCAGTTCCTGGGGCGTCCCTTGATCAACGTCACCGACGAAGGACACATCATCACCAAGAACCCACTACTGGCACCCTATGTGGTCAAGATCACCAAGATGTGGCGAAAGCTCGGCGCCTGGTTCTGGCTGGCCACTCAGAACCTGGACGACTTGCCAGCAGCGGCCGAACCCATGCTCAACATGATCGAGTGGTGGATCTGCCTGTCGATGCCGCCCGATGAGGTCGAGAAGATCGCCCGCTTTCGCGAGCTGACGCCGGCGCAGAAGGCCTTGATGCGCTCGGCGCGCAAGGAAGCGGGCAAGTTTAGCGAAGGGGTTATCCTGTCCAAGTCGATGGAAACGCTCTTTCGCGTGGTACCACCTAGCCTGGTTCTAGCCTTGGCCATGACCGACCCGGAAGAAAAAGCTGAGCGCTACCGCTATATGCAACAGGACGGGCTCAGCGAGTTGGACGCAGCGTTCAAAATGGCAGAGGCGCTTGACCGGCAGCGTGGCATTACCACGGCCCTCCTTGACCCTCCTAGGCCGCCGCCTAACTGAACGAGCGGCCGCTCAGGCAGACCTGTCGCTCATTATCCGCAGGGATTATCAGTCGCCGCGCTGCCATAGGCTTTATAGAAAACGCATACCTCAATCTGCATGCTCCACCCAAGCGAGGCCAAATCGATTTATCAAAGCGCGGCGGTAATTTACCGTCAGCGGGAGCGGTCCTTCACATCCGTAAGGCTGGTTTCACGCTGGAAAGTCCTCCCGAAAGCACGCGAAACGCAAAGCAGAGTGATGGGTTCGCGTTAACAAGCTTTTGATCTTTCTACTCTTCGCTCACTTTTTTAAGCAATCTCGTATCGAGGCCAAACCGCTCCTGGCTTTCCAACCGGTATGAACCCTCTGCCAAATCGCAGCTCATGAGCAGATTCCACGAGTGTCGAGATACCGTGGAGGGGATGAGGACAAACGGATGCTTATCTAACAGGTTGTCCCCGAACTGACACTGATTCGGAGAAGGCCGGGCACCTGTTAACCAATTCGGGTTAAAAACGTCCTCGGGTTGCACGACCTTGATCAGGTCTGGATCAAGTACAGTAAAGCAAGTCAGCACATGCGGGACGATGTCCAGCAGGTCAAACCCGGTGTGGACCGCGACTTCCAAGATCGCGGTAGCAGGATCCGCAGCCGCGTACACAACGTGGCGCCCCGGCGGATTCCATCGGCCACCCACCTTATGAGCTCCGATTCCTTTGTCCCATGTGTCCGCAAACTCAGCACGGTCGAGGCGCCAGGCATGCCACGCTCCCGACCAAGGCAAAGCATTCACTGATAGACCCCGTACTTAATCCGCTCTAGATAGTCTTCGACCGCCTGAAACCCCATCGGGTTATGGATGACATCTAAAGGAATGTCTCCGTCGAGATACTTACAGGGTCGACTCAACCACTGCTCTGCAAGCTGCTGGTCACCGAACACATTGATCGCGTCCTCTAGCACCTTGGCGTACTGGAACGCGACAGCGCTTTGAAGAGCATCCAGCCTTTCGGAGCGGCCTGAGCTGTTCTGGCGTTGCAGCGTACGGATCGATTTGCCAATGATGCGGCTGGTGATCTTTTTGTGCGCCAAAGGCTGATATGCCGAAATCAATGCATCTACATCGTGACGGTGAAAGCCCTCTGTAGTGCGTTTGTAGATGTCGTAATCACTAAGCTGTCCAGCATCAATGTGGATGAGAAACCATGTCGGCTTAGCTAGGTTGTAGTCTTTGGTCGACCGGCTGGTGACAGTAGTCATAACAAAACCCTATAGCGTCATTTGGCGTATACATTACCGCCATTTGGCGCATGACGCACTATACCTATGAGCGATTGTGCGCTGGCCTAGCGCTCATTCCAGCCTTACAACGCAGCATGGGCAGCGTGGTCCAGACCTGCTGCCAGTTGAGTTTTTTGTTGAGCGTCGATTACTGCAGCCCACGAAGGGTGTTCTCCGGTGCTGACCGCATGCGCGCTCAAGCAAAAACGTCGCTAAAATCCGGTAAGGCCCGCTTCCCTATTCTTTCTGGTACTCGGCTTCGTCGTCTTTTGAACTAGGCATATCCCTGCGCCTGGAGACGACTGCCGCCATGACCCATCGTAACGCCCGGTATCGCCCTACTTGCCTGGGACCCTTGGTCCTGGGGCTAGCCTGCCTTCGCGCAGAGGCTATGAATGTTGTGGCCTATACGGACCGCCACCATCCACTTACCCAGACTCAGGGTGCCCGTGTCGTTCTGCTCGACGAGGCCTCGTGTCTGCAAGGAGAGCTTTCTCGAGACCTACCACCCGACCTTGCGACTGCTGAACAGCGGGTTCGCCATCGCCTGGAACAGAGGCCGGCCCTCGCCCCGCAACTGGCCCATGCCTACCAAGATCTTATACAGGCCTGGCATCTGGGCCTTACCCACCTGCCAGCCGTAGTGATTGATCACCGCTACGTCGTCTATGGCGATACGAGCGTGGCCCGGGCCGTGGCACGCATCGAACGCCAGCAGGGCCGCCGGCCATGAAGCGTTCTGCTCGCCTGCCTCCTCTGCTGCTGGCCGGCACCCTTGCCAGCGCGACCGCATCACTGGCACTGGATACCCCGGCGATCGTGGCTTCAGTGGCTTCACCCGACTGTCTGCAGTATCGCGTTGTCGGCATCTGCTACTGGCTTTATTGCACCTTAAGCGGCTGTAGCGTCCGCACCTCGCTCAAGGTCAGGCATTACGTTCCGGACGCCGTCGTTGCCAGCTATTCAAACACCGGTGAAAACCCGTGGCAGGCCCTGCGTACGCTTAGCCCAGCGACTTCCATGGCACACTCAGGTGGCGCAGGAACCAGCGGCGAAGCACATGAAAACAACCTCGCCCTGTTCAAAAATGCGGATGTGATCGGTCATCCCGGCGCTGCCGCCCTGGGTCAGTACGCCGGCCAGTTTGGCTACACCTGCAGTGGCGCCGGCACGCCGTTCAAACCCTATTTGCTCAGCACCCTCGATACCCTGGCCTGGCGATATGGCGTACCTGAGCGCGCCTATCCTGAAGCGGTGTCACCCGGCCTACGGGAGATTGGTACCCGCGCGCAGGCCAACCTCTGGGGCACCGTCTATCCCCGTACCGGCTTTGTGCATCAAGCCGATGACTACAAGGGCGCCGCCGTTATCGCCCAACGCGCAGGCGATATCGTCACACGCGAGGGACAGCCCCACGTTTACCAGCCGCTGCGGGCGCAGCCGCAACCGGGTTACTGGCCCGCCGGCCCGCTCAAAGAGGGCGATGCCCAGACCGGTAGGTGGCAGCCCTTGGCGCCTCGACTTTCGTCCACCTGCGTGGTGTTCCCGCATGACCAAGCAGGACCGCAGGCGCCCCAAGGCGACTATGCCTGGGCGTTGTGGCGCCCCTATGCCTGCTGTGAGCGCCAGGGCCAGGTGCTGCTAGGCAGTCAGGACTTTATGTAGCGATCTCAGCAGGTATCTCCATGACCGCTCCTCATCGAATGGGCCTTTGGCGGGCCCTGCACCTCGCCGCAGGCATGCTGCTGCTCACCAGCAGTGGTGCACAATCACTTCGCCTGGACAACACAGGCATCAACCTCAGCGGACCGGTCTTCAGTGACGAGGTGTTCTACAGCATTGGCGGCGGCCGTGCGGTGTCCATGAGCCCGGCGGGCAACATGGAGAGCTTCGGTGTGGGCGTTGGCTGGAACAGCAACCTGGTCTGCGGCGACATGAGCCTATCGACCACGGTGCAAAACCAGCTCAATGGCGTCACCAACGGCTTTCACAGCCTGATGAACAACGTCATCCAGAACGCCACCAGCGCGGTGGCCTCACTTCCCGCGCTCATCATCCAGCGGGCAGATCCTGCCCTGTATAACCTCCTCACCAATGGCATCTTGCAGGCGCGCTTGGACTTCGATCGTTCCAAAGCCAGTTGCCGCGCCCTGGCCGGTCGCATGGCAGATCTCGCTGGCGGAAGCGCAGGGTGGGACCAGTTGGCAGAAGGCATGGCGCTTAAACAAACCCTTGCCAGTCGCGATGGAGTGTCTGCGGTTGAGCAGGCTGAAACCCGCGGGGGTCAGCAGGGCGTGCCCTGGGTTGCCGGTGCGCCAGCGGGAGGACGTGATCAGCCCCCGATCCGCCTGATCAGCGATGTCACCCGGGCAGGCTACAACCTGCTCAACGGGCGAAATGCTCAAGAGACCACCGACCTGGATCCCGCGCAGTGCCACGACCGGTTAATCTGTCAGGTCTGGCCGTCGCCCCACGCTGCGACGGCTTGGGCCAATCGGGTCTTGGGAGAGCGCGAACTCAGAACCTGTACGCAGTGCACCAAGACCCAAACCACACCCGGCGTAGGCCTGACGCCACTGATCCAGGAGGAGTACGACAAGGTCCTGCGCGCGCTGCGCCACCTCGTCGCAGGCACCATGCCCACCACCTTCGAGCAGCTCGCCGCTGCCGGTAGCCGCGCCCTGCCCGTCACCCGAGGTGTCATCGAGGCCTTACGCGATGAGCCGGACCGAGACGTACTGAGCGAGCGCCTCGCCTCCGAGGTGGCCTTGTCACGCGTCGTGGAGCAAGCGCTGTTGCTCCAGCGGTTGCTGCTGACCGGTCTCAAGGAGCCCAACGTCGCTGCGAATGAGATCGCCACGCGCACCCTTCGTACCGAGCAGGAAACCCTGACCCAGGAGGTCGGTAACCTGAAGACCGAGCTGGAGCTGCGCAGGACGTTGACGACCAATGCGGCATCGCGCGTGGTAGATCGCCAACGCGAACGCGCCGCTCGCTCAGGCGGCATCTTCCAAGGTGATGCCACCCCCCGCCGCCTGGATGTGATTCAGGCCCCTCAGGAGGATGTGCCATGAGGCGACTCACCTGGCGTGCGGTACGCGAGCAATGCCTGCGGCGTCGCTCACTAGTCGCGCTGGTGCTCCTGGTGGTGTTTCTCCTGGCACCGCACTTCGTCCAACCCTCCCTAGATCGGCTACAGGCCTGGACCGCTTGGCTAGAGGCGCACGCGATGCTCCTGTTGCTATGGCGGCTGTGCCTGTATGGCCTCACGGCGTGGGGCTGGTATGGGCTGCACCAACGGGTACGTACCCGCGAAGGGTCATCGCGCGGCGTGGTACGTCTGTACCTGCTGGAAGGCCTCGCCCTGTCGACGCTGGCGGTTGCGGAATGGCGCCTTTGGGCCCACGTCGTGTAGTGAGGACACCCTGTCATGACGCTCTACACCACGGACTACCTTGAGTACTACCTCACCCTGGTCGGCTGGCTTATCCATAACGGCATCTGGAATCTTTTGCTGGCCAGCGGTCTCTTTGCGCTGCCCTTTCTGCTGATCGTGATCCAGGAATGGCTGCACACCCGCACCATTAGTGCGGATGAAAGTCAGCAGAGCCTGCTCTCTACCCAACGCATCGAAAGCCGCATGCTCCTAGCGATCGGCGTCATCGCCTTTGCAGCGATTCCCATGATCCCGGTATCGCTGAACACCCTTCAGTTTGATATGACCCGCTCCCGCCAATGCCAGGTTGACGTTGCGGCCCCTGCCAAGACGGGGTGGGCCCTGAGCTATACCCAGCTCAATGGACAGCAGGCCCTGATACCGACCTGGTGGTTCTTTGTGCACGCGCTATCAAAGGCTGTGACCGGTGCGGCCATCGCGGCCATTCCCTGCGGCACGGACTTGCGACAGATCCGTATGGAGCTCGATGCCACACGCATTGCCGATCCACTACTTGCACAGGAAGTAGCCGACTTCACCCGTGAGTGCTACGGCCCCTCGCGCGCCCGGCTGTTCATGCAGCGCCCTGGCCTGGCTGCGGATCAGCGTTATGACGTCACCTGGATCGGCTCGCGCTATTTTCTCAACTCACCCGGCTTTTATGACATTGACCGGGCGCGTACTCCACGCGCCGCCTGGCCTTACGAAGCGACGCGTGATGCAGGCCTGGCACCGGGTCCCAACGGCGCAGGCTATCCAACCTGTCGCCAATGGTGGTCCGATTCAGGACGTGGGCTGCGCAAGCGATTGCTGACCCAGGTTGATGCCGGCCTGCTGAACCGCTTGGCGCAGTGGGCAGGCTTTGTCTCCCGGCAGACCGTAGACGATGCGGTCATACGCACTGTCGTCGCGCCGCGCCAGCAGAAGCTGAATCAGGGTCAGGTCTATACCGACTATGGCGGCCAGGTGGATATGTCGCTGCCTAACATGGCCGCCCGTTTGGCCGGAGACACGGGATTGGCCTTGGGATCCCTGGGGTTCTTTCCCGCTATGGACGTCGTGCGTCAGGCACTGCCGATGGTGCTGTCGCTGCTGAAAATGGCGCTGGTGATTGGCCTTCCCTTGCTGCTGGTCATAGGCACCTACGACCTCAAGACCACGCTGACGCTCAGCACCGTGCAGTTTGCGCTCTTCTTCGTGGAGTTCTGGTTTCAGCTGGCACGTTGGCTCGATAGCACCATCCTGGATGCTCTCTATGGTTGGGGCTTTGGCGCCGGACGTCCCCATCGAAATTTCGATCCACTGATTGGCCTGAACAACGCCTTCGGTGACCTGTTGCTGAATTTTGTCATGGCCACGATGTTCATCGCCTTTCCAACGTTCTGGATAACGGCTCTGACCTGGGCAGGCCTACGGACCGGTGCGGCCCTTCAGGCGCTGGCAACGGCCACTCAAGACGCACGAAGCGCAGGCGGCAAGGGAACCCAAGCGCTGCGACAAGGGATGCAGTAAAGGCTTATTCCTGAACCACCAGGCACAACCCGTGAACCAGCACATACGCTTTTTCCATCAGGTGATGCGATTAGCCACCAGAGACCTCAGCCTGCTCAGACATTGGCTCAATCGTCGTACCGACGCCTCTCTACTGCCTGATCCTGGCCCTACGACAGATTCGGCTCAACGCCTACGTCACCCCCTACCGGGAGACGTCTTGTTGGCACGGCCTACGCGCACTGTCCTGGTAGAACAGATCTGGCAGCGCACTGCGGTCTCGCGCGAGCAATTCGCACAGCTGTACCTCGCCCCCCTGCAGCGGTACGCCCATTTGGTTCAGGAATTTCCCGCTTCACAGGACGGGCACTACCGGTACGCCGGAGGCATGCTCGATCAGGCGCTTCACCGCGTCATCTGCGCACTTCGCCTGCGCCAGGCCTGTCTGTTACCTGCCGGCGCGCCACCCGAGGAGCAGGCCGAGCAAGCCGAAGCGTGGACTGCCGCAGTGGCCTATGCCGTGCTGCTGCAGGATCTGGGTAAGCTGGTCGTTGACCTCCGCGTAGAACACGATGACGGAACGCCATGGCGGCCTTGGCAGGGCCCGCTGCAGCGCCCCTATCGCGTTCACTATCCGGCTGAGCGGCCCTATCGCTTACAAGCCGCGGCCACCGCACTGCTCCACGTCCACGTGCTGGATCCGGAGCTGCTCGCTTGGCTCTCAAGCTACGATGTGCTCTGGACACAGATGCTGTACATGATGAGCGGCCAGGAAGCGCACGCAGACATCTTGGGAGACCTCGCCTTTCAGGCCGCTCAAGCCGTGGCAGATCAAGCCTCCTGTTAAGCGCGCGTAAGGGGCTCTAGGCTAAGTCGCAGCCTGAATAGCGCATGCGGATAGGCCATTTCAACGCTACCTGCCAGGTTCCACGTGAAACGTTTAAGGCCTGGGCTAGGCCAGACGACGGGCGTCGCGTCGGATCATCTGTGGCGGCACGCCGAAGCCGCGCATGAACAATCCGCGCAGATGGCGGTGATTGCGAAAGCCGGTCTCCCGCGCCACCGTTTCCAGGGAATGACGGGGCTGCTCGATCATCAAACGTGCCGTCTCCAGGCGCAGCCCCTCGACGGCCTTTGCCGGTGACTACCTCGTCTCGGCGATAAACACCCGACTAAATTGCCGCGGACTCAGGTGAGGCACCTCGGCCAGCTCCTCAACACTCAGGGGGCGGCCCAGGTGCTGCCGGGCGTATGCGAGCGCGGTCTGAATCCGATCCGATTTGGGCATCAGGGTCAGCAGTTCTAAATGCTAAGTCTGGCCGCCAGAGCGGAATTTCTGCATAACCAGCCGATGCGCCACCTCCATATCTAAGTCCTTTTCCACTATGCCTAGGGCCAGGTCCAGGCCGGCGGTGGTCCACACGGGGCCGTCAAAGATGAAGATGCGGTCCTCCTCGACACGGATCTGTGGATAGCGCTCCTGCATGGCCCGTGCGAAGGACCAATAGGTGGTAGCCCGGCGCCGGTGGAGCAGACCGGCCGCGACCAGCGCAAAGCCACCGGTACAGATCCCCGCTGTGCGGCGCGCCTGGGCGCCGGCCAAGCGGACGAAATCCAGCAGTGTGAGCGACGGCTCGATGGCCAGGGCTTAGGTCTCCACCAGCAACTGCTGGCGACAGCCGCGCCATGCCACTGGACGCTTTCGTCTCCTAGACCTTGGACAAGCTGGTCGCTGCCGAGACCCAGGTGCTAGTGGATCGTGTGGTGCCGCTGCGGGCCAATCCCGGCCCGCAGGAGCATGCGCTGATCAACCAGTTCAACCAGGCGCTGGCCGACAACCCCATCCCCGTTGCCTGACCAAGGCTGCCGGCCGCCTCCCGCGGTCGGCAGGTATCAGTGGTCGACGTGCATGTCACTCCAGCAGTGATAAGTAGGCATCAATGGTCTTTTCGTTTATTTCGAATATTGTACGTTTCGTTTATTTCGACTATAACCGCTAGTGGCGTATGAGACGCCAGAAATGTGCGTTGCCTTTGGGAGATACATCATGACCACCGCCGATCTTGCTCGAACCATTCTCCCGGATGAAAAAGCAATCGCTACGGCTACTGAATCAAGCCGTCAGATCGCTGCTTTCGTTTCAACGACGCTGGATACTCAGCGTATTGAACTGGTTGATGAGGCCCAGCAACGCCAGGTTGTTGAACTACCTACGCTCGCGCTTAAGTTGCTCGGGGACATACTCAGCGAATTGGCCTTAGGCAACGCCGTGAAGGTAGTGCCGATTCATGCAGAACTGACGACCCAAGAATGCGCCGACATGCTTAATGTCTCGCGCCCTCATCTCGTTAAGCTGCTGGACGAAGGCCAGATTCCACACACCAAAACCGGTAGCCATCGACGTATTAGGTTCACCGACCTCATGGTCTACAAAGCTGACCGTGATAGGGCGAGTCAGGACGCTATGGAAGAACTAGCTGCGCAAGCCCAAGCGCTTAAGATGGGGTATTGATGAGACATTCACCGTTCACCGTCATCTACGATGCCTGTGTTCTGTACCCCGCACCTCTGCGCGACTAGCTGATGCAATTGGCCCTGACTGGAGCGTATCGAGCGCGCTGGTCCGACCAGATCCATGATGAGTGGACGAGAAACGTGCTGAAAAACCGTCCCGACCTGACAAGCGCGCAGCTCGATCGCACTGTCGAACTCATGAACCGGGCGGCTCCTGACTGTCTTGTGAAGGACTATGAGCCTTTGGTGAAAGGGCTCGACCTGCCAGACGAAGACGACCGGCATGTCTTGGCTGCTGCCATCAAATGCGGTGCTTCGGTCATCGTCACCTACAACCTCAGGGACTTTCCTACTGAGTTCCTCAAGTGCTATGAGATCGAGGCGTTGCATCCCGACGTCTTCCTGTCCGACATCTGGGACTTGGATCAAGCAGCTGTGCTTGAAGCGGCCCGAAGACAGCGTGCTTCTTTGAAGAACCCTATTCATACGCCCCGCGAGCTCCTTGACACGCTGCTTAAGCAACAGCTCCCCGAGTTCGTTAGCCATCTCTCCAACTTCGAGTCATTGATCTGACCCTGCCAGGCCAGAGCTCTAGGCCGGTAGGTACGGGCCAGGTCCATCTGCTGCGCGGCGGACGCCTGAGCTTCGAAACCGCACGGGGCGAGCGGCGGGACTAGGTCGAGCCCAGCCTCATGCTGATGATTCGCCCGCGTGCGCATCAGCGCTTGCAGTAGCGCTGCCCCCTGGCGCTGATCGCCGACGAGGTCGGCTATGAAAGTCCCTCAGCCCTGGCCCGCGCCTTTCGCCGCATCACCGGCGCGAGCCCGACCGAATGGCAGCGGGAACGGGCCTAAGCCTTGCCGGCAGCCGCGCCATCCCGCCACTCCACCACCAGATCCGCCCGTGCCCGGTCACCATCGATCAATCGCGCATTGGGCTCGTCGGTACTTTCCACCCAGGCCTCGGCGTCCGCGCGGCTGCGGCCGAAATGCATGTGGCGGGCGACCAGCCGCTCGCGACGCTCCGCGGGATCGACACGCACGTACCAGCACTCGTCGAACACCTCGGCGACATCGCTCCAGGGCGCCTGCGTCAGCAGCAGGTAGTTGCCCTCGCTGATCACCAGCTGGGTGTCGGCGTGGACCGGAATGGCATTGGCGATGGGCTCTTCGATCTCGCGATTGAACAGCGGCGCATAGACGGTCTCCCCGGCCACCGGCGTCTTCAGCCGCTGCAACAGGGCGCGATAGCCGCGTGCATCGAAGGTGTCCGGCGCGCCCTTGCGTTGCGCGCGATCCAGACGCGCCAGTTCGCGATTGGCCAGGTGATAGCCATCCATGGGCACCACCACGGCACGCTCGCCGAGCGCCGCCGCCAGCAACTCGGCCACGGTCGACTTGCCCGCGCCCGGAGTGCCCGCGATGCCCAGCAGGCGACGTCCACCCTGGGCCAGCAGCGCCTCAGCGCGGGCCAGGAGTTCGGCGGGAAGTTGCAGGCCCTCGACCGGACGCTGACTGCTCATGCCGGCACCCCCGGCAGTGAACGGATGGAAACGGCAGGCAGGCACGGGAAAGCGGTCATGGCGGAGGTTCCGGCAGTGGGGATCGCGGCACGCTAGCATCCACCGCCGCGGTCGTCGACTCGGCGCCGACGTCGCCGGAAAGCCATCACAGTCTGCGGCCCGGCGAGCCGATCCCGGCCGCTCCCCCTCGGCATCCACCCGGCGCTCTCGTACACTCCGCTTCCAATCGGCCGCGCGCCGCCGTGTGCCTCATACAAAGGGATTTGGTCGCCATGAAGAAACCGCTACTTACCACCCTCGCCGGCGTGACCCTAGTCACCGTCGGTACCTCCGTAGGCGGCGCCTGGTATACCGGTACCCGGCTAGAGGGCGAGTTGCGCCAGGCCGCGAGCCAGGCTCAGGTAGCCCTGCAGACTCAGTTGCCAGGGTACCCCGTGCAGCTTCAGCTAGTTGAGCTGCAACGCGGTGTATTCAGCAGCACAGCTACCTTCAGCCTGAGCGTGCAGGCCGAGGACCGCCCGCCCGTGGAAGTGCTGCGGGTGCTCGACGACATCCAGCACGGCCCCTTCCCCCTGACCCGCCTCAAATCCCTGCAGCTGGCGCCGGTCATGGCGGTCAACCGCTTCACCCTGGCGCGCACGCCGCTCACCGCCGATCTCTTCACCCTGGCCAAGGGCGCCGAACCCGTGCGGCTCGACGCCACCCTGGGCTACGACCGCACGGTGGACGGCGGTCTGACCCTGGCCGCCCTGCACCTGGACCAGCCCCAGGGCGCGGTGGCCTTCTCCGGCCTGACTGCCACCTTCGCTACCGACATGGAGGCCAGCCGACTGCGCCTGGACAGCACGGTCGGCCAATTCAGCCTCAATGTGCGCACGCCGGAGGGCTGGGCCAAGCTGGAGACCGAAGGCTTCGCCTTGACCGGCGACAATCGCCGCAATGCCGATGGCTTCTGGCTCGGCCCGGGTCAGCTGCGCCTCGGCCGCCTGCTGCTGGCCATGCCCGGCAAGCCCGCGGTCGAGTTGCGGGATCTGCAGCTTCAGGGCGACACCCAACAACAGGGCCAGCAGCTGGCGGGCACGCTCAACGCCAGCCTCGGCCAGCTCGATATCGCCGGCCAGACCCTGGGCAAGGCGACCCTGCGCAGTCACTACAGCAATCTCGACAGCCCGGCCCTGGCTCAGCTCAATGCGCTGCTGCAGCACCTGCAGCTGGATACCGAGCAAGGTCTTGATCCCACCACCCAGGCGACCCTGCAGCAGCATCTCGGCGATGTGCTCGCCGCGCGTCCCCGGTTGGTGGTGGACGAGCTGCGTCTCGACACCCCCGGCGGCAGCAACCGCCTGCGCCTGGACCTGACCCTGGCCAAGCCGGCGACCTACGATCTGCCACCGGAGCAACTCGCGGCCCAGTTGCTGGCGGGTCTCGAGGCGCGCCTGTCGGTGGCGCGGGGCAGCCTGGTGGATGGCGTCCTGTTCCAGGCGGGCGCCCAGCGCAGCCAGCCAGCCATGCAGCAACAGGCCCAGGCGACCGCCGAAGCCCTGGCCGGCATCGGCCTCAACAGCGGCCTGCTCAAGGCTGAAGGCGAGGATCTGGTGGCTACCCTGAATTACAGCGCCGGGCGGCTGTTGCTCAACGGCCAGGAGGTCCCGCCGGAACAGCTGCTGGCCCTGCTGGAACGCCCGCAACCTGCGGCACCCGCCAAACCCCAGGGCAAGGCGAAGCGCTAGCGGATGCCGGGGCTGTTGGGCTTCGACGATGGCGCCGTCTCAACCCAACCTACGCAGGCACCGTAGGTCGGGTTGAGCGCAGCGAAGCCCAACAACGTCCCGACCGCCCTACTTCAACTCCAACCCGCCGCTGGCCTTGTTCAGCTCGCGTAGGTGCTTGCCGAGCAGATCCAGGTTGGCTTCGGTCAGATCCAGGCCATCGCGGGCCTCCGGCGAGAGCAGCTGGCGGACCTCGTTGTTGAGGGTGTCCCTGAGGCTGCGCAGGTGCGCCTGGCGCTTCTGGCTCTCGGCGGTCAGCTGTTCCCACTCGCCCGGTTGCGGCAGGCCGTAGCCGTCGGTGCCGAGCAACTCGGCCGGACGACTCAGGTAGCCGCTGTCCTTGAGGATCTGCTCCAGGGCGCCGCCGGCCTTGCCGAAGCGTGCCTTGTCCACCGCGTCCTCACCCAGGTAGCGATCCTTGAGCTCGGTCTGCGCCTGCAGCAGCGCCCGGCGATAGGCCGCCTGCTCCAGCAGCAGCAGGGCGGCGCTGGCGCGCAGGTCGGCGCGCTGGAATTGCTCGCGACGCTGCTGCGGGGTCAGCGCCAGCCAGGCCTCGACATCCGCCTGGGGCAGCTTCAGGCGCTCCCGGGCCACCTTGAACATCGCCTGGAAGCGCTCGCGGAAGCTGTCGAAGCGATAGCCCAGCCGCAAGGCCTCGCGCGGATCGTCGAGTACCGAGGTGTCCACCAGGTCCTTGAACCTCAGGGCATCCATCAGCCCGGTGGGGGTGATGACATCGAGCTGGGCAGCGGCCAGGCGCGGCACCCCGTCGTGCAGCAGCTTGAAGGTCTCCACCGCGCAGTTGTTGGTCACAAAGTAGTACTGGCCGTCATAGCTCCAGTGCACCTGGGCGGTCCGCTCAAGGAAGTCGGCGATCTCCGGACGGGTCAGCTTGAGCGGCACGGATTGCAGGCCGCGCAACTCCACCTTGGTGTACTCGTCCACCACCTGGGCCAGCGGCAGCACGAACAGCCGCGACGGATAGGAGCCGGTCAGGCCGCGCCAGCTGGAGAGCTGGACGTCGTTGACGAAGGCGCGGAACGACAGCACCAGATGGTATTGCAGGTCCAGCCGGCAATCCGGGCCGCGCGGCCGACCGGGGGCGCAGACCACCAGGCGCAGCATGCTGTGGCCCCAGCGGCTCATGACCTGCTCGTTGCCCTCGGCCAGCAGGTAGTCGACCGCATAGACCCGCTCCGGATCGATCCAGCCCAGGGGCGCCTCGCCGAAGTCGTTGCCGGCGTTGAGATAGGGATAGCGCCCCGGACAGGCGTCATGCGCAGGCGACCAGCCGAAGTGCTCGGCGAAATAGCGCTGCAGCGCCGGCCGCCGGCAGGCGTAGCTCGGATCGAGCAGGAAGTACTCCATGTTCACCGCCACGAATTCCTTCGGGTTGGTGACTTCATAGAGATCGGGGCTTCGGGCGATGAAGAGATTCTTCGACTCGCGATTGCCGTGCTTGCGCGTTTTTACCTGCCAGCCGGCCAGGTCCAGCAGCCGTGGATCGTCGGACAGGGTGTAGCTGCGCCCGGCCTGGCCCTGGCATTTCACCGGCAGCTGGTCGGAGGTCAGCCCTAGGCCGCCGCACGAGAGGATCAGCTGGCGCTGCTCAGGCGTCCAGACGCGCTCGCGGTCATAGAAGTGGGTCAGCTCGTGCAGCACCGTGGCCAGCAGTTCGCGGTGCTGGGTGCCATGGGGTCGGCCGGTCTGGATGCGGGTGTCGCTGCCGTCCACCAGACTGGGCAGCAGGCGGCGATTGAGCAGCAGATTGCGCCGGTCCGCCTCGCCATAGGCTTCTTCCAGCAGCTCGCTGCTCCAGCGCACCGGGATGCGCTCATCCAGCGCTGCCTTGAATTTGGGTGGCAACAGCGCCTGGGCTTCAGCCAGCAGTTGCTGGGTCGCCTGGATCTGCTCGGGCGTCAGACCCTGGGTATCGAGTTCGAGGTGCAGGGCGGCCTGAGCCCCACCGAGGGCCAGGCCGGCCGCAAGGCCAGCCAGCCACTGCCGCAGCCGGCCGGCGCGGTTCATCACAGCGCCAGGATGGCCTGGGCCAGCTGCAAGTCGTTGGCCTGGCGCGCGGCCGGGAACTGTTCGCGCAGGCTACGGAAGGCTTCTTCCAGCTGGACGCCACGGATGTCGCCGTCGGTGGCGACAAAGCTGGCGGCATCACCACGCGCGGCCTGGATCATCTTGGCGTCGCGGATGGAGGTGGTGGTGTCGGAAGTGAAGTCGATGCTGCGCTGCAGCGCCCGCACCACGATGTTACTGGTGGCCACCAGGGTCTGGGCCTGAGCCAGGCTCGAAACGCCCAGGGTCAGGGCAGCGGCGATAAGCAGGGAACGGCGCATGGATACTCCAGGGATGTCACGGAATTGAAACGGACTACTGACTCAGAATCGCCGCGGCGAGTTCCCGGTCGGAAGCCTGCAGCGCCGGATCGGCTGCGCGCAGGGCGCGGAAGGTTTCCTCCAGCTGGGCGCCGCGCAGGGCACCGTCGGTGGCGACGAAGGCTGCGGCATCGTCACGCGCTGCCAGGACCAGCTTGTTCTGGAACGGCGCCGTGGTGATCTGGCTGGTGCCATAGATGGTCTTTACCAGACCCTCGGTGGTGGAGTCGAACGCCAGGACCGGCGTGGCGAGACAGAGACCGAGCAACAGCGCGGCAGAACGACGGATATACATGGATGGCGACCCTCCGGTGGCAGATGGTCGCCAAGGCTAACGCAGCCCCCCGTTCCGGGCTAGCAGCCACGGGGTACGGGGGGTATCGCGGTGTTGCGCGTCAGATGGCGAGAATCGCCTGGGCCAGCTGGTCATCGCTGGCCTGACGCAGTTCGGGCGCCTGGCTGCGCAGGTGGTCCAGCGCCGCTTCCAGGCGCACGCCGCGGATGTCGCCGGCGCTGCCGACGTAGGTGGCCGCATCGTCACGGGCTTCCTGGACCAGCTTGTCGTTCTTGAAGGAGCCGGTGATGGACGAGGTGGTGTCCGAGGTCGCATCGATGGCGTTGACGATGATGTCGGTGGTGACATAGAAGCTCGACGCCGAGGCGGCGGTGGACAGGCAGAACAGCGCCGCGGCGGCGCCCAGGTGCAGGGTTTTCATGGGGGACTCCCGTCTGGATAGGCCTGACTGAGACTACCGCCAGCCCGAGGAAGTCGCATCCCGAGGCAGATTTTCACTCCCGCCAGAAGGGTTTGCCGCCTTCCCGGTACTGATCGGCGAGATTCAGCCCCAGGTCGGCCAGGGCGCGAGCGTCCAGGCGCTGCAACTGCCGGCGTGTGACGAGGCGCCGGTGCCAGCGGACCAGCAGCGCGAGCAGTGGGTGAAAGCGGCGGCGAAAACCCGACGATTCTATGGGTGAGGTAAGCAGTGACCGGCTGTCCATGGCGATCTCCAGCGCAGCAAGGGAGCCTCAAGCTTCATCCGTACGGCGCGGGTAGACCACTTACAGCCAGAGAACACTGTACCCGTACAAATTTAAAGCAGGTCGATCTGTACTAGACATGCCCGTGGTGATCGCTCTGCGACGCCACTCTGCACCGCTTCATCGGGAGCGAACTGTATCTCCTGCCGCGACGTACCCCTGGTCGGCGTGAATCGCTACAATCGAGGCTTTCAGCGCCCATCCGCGAGAGGCACCGCCATGAGCTTCAAAGTTTTCGTCGACGGCCAGGAAGGCACCACCGGCCTGCGTCTGCTGGACTACCTGACCGGTCGTTCGGACATCGAACTGCTGCGCATCGACGAGAGCAAGCGCAAGGACCCGGCCGAACGCGCACGCTTCCTCAATGCCGCCGATGTGGCCTTCCTCTGCCTGCCCGATGCCGGTTCTCGCGAAGCGGTGAGCCTGGTGACCAATCCCAACACCTGCATCATCGACGCCAGCACGGCCTTCCGCACCGACAGCAGCTGGACCTACGGCCTGCCGGAACTGGCGCCCGGTCAGCGCGAGGCGCTGCGCGCCAGCAAGCGCATCGCCAATCCCGGCTGCCACGCCACCGGCTTCATCCTGCTGGCCCGGCCGCTGGTGGACGCGGGCCTGCTGGCCCCGGACACCCCGCTGTCGGCCTTTTCCCTGACCGGCTACAGCGGTGGCGGCAAGCAGATGATCGCCGCCTACGAAGCCGGCGGCGACGCCCGCCTGCTGAGTCCGCGTCCCTATGCCATGGGCCAGGGCCACAAGCACCTGCCGGAAATGCGCGTGCAGAGCGGCCTGGCCGCCGCGCCGGTGTTCAGCCCCATCGTCGGCCCCTTCCTCAAGGGTCTGGCGGTGACCATTCCGCTGCACGCCAGCCAGCTGCGTCCGGGCACCACCGTGGCCGACCTGCAGGCGGCGCTGGCCCGTCACTATGATGGCGAAGCCTTCATTCGCGTGGCGTCGGTGGCCGCCGAGGAGGAACTGGACAATGGCTTCTTCGACGTCCAGGCCAGCAACGACACCAACCGCGCCGATCTCTTCGTCTATGGCAATGCCGAGCGGATGACGCTGGTGGCGCGGCTGGACAATCTGGGCAAGGGCGCGGCGGGTGCTGCGGTCCAGTGCATGAACGTGCACCTGGGCGCCGACGAGGGTCTGGGGCTCGCCAGCGGCCGCTAGTCAGGGCGCCGGCTTTCTGTTCGGACGGGGCGAACCTTTCTCAAGGCGCCCCGTCTGAATTGCTGAACGGTTCGGATAACCGTTCTGCTCCTTTGCTGTTTAGTGTTGGCAGATGCTGGACCCCTGCTTTGGCGGTCCAGTCTTGAACTCCGGACTTCTCCCCTCCCCCGATGGAAGTCCGGAGTTTTTTTATGCCTCGGCGACGGGTTCGTCGAGGCCCAGCCAGCGGGCCAGCACGCGCTGGGCATCCTCGATACCCTGGCGCTTGGGCGCCGAGAACAGCTGGATGCTGGCGGTATCGCCCCAGCCCTGGCGTACGTCGCGCTGCACCTTGAGCAGGGCATTCTTCTGGGCACCGAAGGCCAGCTTGTCAGCCTTGGTCAGCAGGATGTGCAGCGGCATGGAGCTGGCCTGGGCCCAGTCCAGCATCAGGCGGTCGAATTCGGTCAGCGGATGGCGGATATCCATCATCAGCACCACGCCGCTGAGCGAATTGCGGCTGCTCAGATAGGCCTCCAGGTGCTCCTGCCAATGCTGCTTGAGCGGGATCGGCACCTTGGCGTAGCCGTAGCCGGGCAGGTCCACCAGGCGCCGCTCGTCGTCGAGGGTGAAGAAGTTGAGCAGCTGGGTACGCCCGGGCGTCTTCGAGGTACGCGCCAGGTTGGCGTGGGTCAGGGTGTTCAGCGCACTGGACTTGCCGGCGTTGGAGCGACCGGCGAAGGCCACTTCGCGACCGCTGTCGAACGGGCACTGATCGACCTTGGCGGCGCTGATGAGAAAGGACGCCTGCTGGCACAGACCGACGATGGGATTCTTGAAGCTGGACATGGGGGTACTCGCGAGCGCGCGGCAAAGCCAGCAGTATATCGGATGCGCCGGGCGAGAGCCGCGCCCCTGGTAACCTGAACGAAGCCTGAACATGGCCGGCCTCGGGCGCTGCGGCGACTAGGCGCGGCGATGCACCCGGCTACAATGCCCGCAATCCGTCATGCCCGGTTGGTGGGCGTGCCTTCTTCCAGGAGTAGTCCCATGCGCAACCTGCTTTTCTCCGCCGTGTTCGCCGCCGCCAGTCTGTTCGGCGCGGCCGCCCATGCCGACGACATCCAGGCCGGCAAGCAGTACACCGAACTGAGCAGTCCGGTTCCGGTGTCCGAACCCGGCAAGATCGAAGTGGTTGAGCTGTTCTGGTACGGCTGCCCGCACTGCTACGCCTTCGAGCCCACCCTCAACGCCTGGTCCAAGAAGCTCCCCGACGACGTCTCCTTCAAGCGCGTGCCGGCCATGTTCGGCGGCATCTGGAACGTCCACGGTCAGCTGTTCGTGACCCTGGAAGCCATGGGCGTGGAAGCCAAGGTGCATGACGCCGTCTTCGCCGCCATCCACAAGGAGCACAAGAAGCTGGCCACCCCCGAGGAGATGGCCGACTTCCTCGCCACCCAGGGCGTGGATCGGGAAAAATTCCTCAGCACCTACAACTCCTTCGCCGTGAAGGGGCAGGTGGAAAAGGACAAGAAGCTGGCCATGGCCTACCAGATCACCGGCGTGCCGACCATGGTGGTCAACGGCAAGTACCGCTTCGACCTGGGCTCTTCGGGTGGTCCGGACGAAACCCTGAAGGTCGCCGACTTCCTGATCCAGAAAGAACGCGCCGCCAAGTAAGCGTCACCCGCCGCCGCGTCCCGCGGCGGCGGCTCCTTAGCTCGTCCCTCCCAAGCGGCCTCCGGTCGTCCTGCTCAAACTTTCCCCGAAACCGCCGATACCCTAGCCACCAAGAGCCTGTTCAAGATCTCGCGAGCTAGAGACAAACAAGGCCTAGGCGGCCCCGCGAAAACACCTGAGGAAGCGCAGTTTACGAATGGTAAATGAGCATTCCGAAGGCCTTTTCAACGCCGTTTGGCCGACACGCAGCAGATCGTGAACAGGTTCTGACAAGTCGGCTGGCGCCCCATCGTGCCTGCCTGCTGGCCACCCTCAAGCCTCTGGAGCGGGCGGATGGAGCGCGCGGACGTCGAACGCTGGAAAAGCAAATACCTGGAGAGCCTCGAGCATCTCGAGCGCCTGGAAAGCCGGTGGGAAAACCGCCTGGACCTGGTGCGTCGTGGCCTCGTGCGCAGCAGCCTGGCCGCCGAAGGCAACGACGCGGCGGTGGACGCCTGCCTGGTCGAATTGCGCGACATCCTCCGCCGTGACGACAGTGACGCCGATCTCGCCAAGCTGATTCCGCGCCTGGAGCGTACCGTGCTCGACTCCGAGCAGCGCCGGGAATTGCGCGCGCGCCAGGTGGCCGAGGCCTTCGCCGAACTCTGCCGGCTCTTGCAGACCCTGGAATTGCCGCGCGACCAGCGCAAGGCGCTCAAGGGCTTTGCCAAGCGCGCCCAGGCCGCAGCCGACCAACCGGGCGAACTGCCTGCGCTGCTCGGCGAATTCAGTCGTCTACAGCAACAGGCGCTGAGTCATCTGCACCCCGAACAGCCCGCCCGCGCCGGCTTTCTGCAGCGCCTGCTGGGCGGTCGGGGCGAGGTTGCGGAAGAGGCGCCGGCGACAACGTCGAGTCCGCTAGCTGAAGACGCCTCGCCGGCGCCAGTAGCCTCGCCAGCGGCGGAAGCGCTGGCAACGCCCGAACCGCCGCCGCTGCCGGTCGAAGGTATAGCCGCTGCGCCATCTGAATCCCCTGTAGAGCCCCTGGCAGTCCAGGCCGATCCGGCCTATGCCTTGCCCCCGGTACCCGAACCCGGCTACAGCGCCATAGCGCCGCATCTGGAAGCCACCCTGCTGCGACTACTCGACGATCTGGCGCTGCTGGACAGCCACAAGCCCCAGGCCGAGCACCTGCGCCAGCGCATCCAGGGCAGTCTGAACTGGTACGAATTGGTACCCGTGCTCGATGACCTGTCAGTGCTGGTGCTGGCCCTCAACCATTCCGGGCATAGCGAATTCCAGCTCTACCTACGCCGCCTCAACGAGCGTCTCGCCGCCTTCCAGACCGGTCTGCAGGACGTCCACGCCGGGCGTCAGGACGGCCAGACCCAGGAGCGCGCCTTTGGCGACGCTCTGCGCGGCCAGGTCAGCGAATTGCAAAGCGAGGTGCAGGAGGCGACGGACCTGGACAGCCTCAAGCTGTCGCTGGACAGTCGCCTGGAAGGTCTGCTGACCAGCCTGGCCGACCAGCAGAGCCAGCGCGAGACCCGCGAGCAGGAAGCCAGCGAAAGACTCAGCGCCCTCACCGAGCGTGTCGCCGGCATGGAGCGCGAGGCCCAGCAGTATCGCGGCCACCTGGAAGAACAGCGGCAGAAGGCCCTCTGCGATCCTCTCACCGGGCTGCCCAATCGCGCCGCCTGGAGCGAGCGCCTGGAGCTGGAGGTGGCCCGCTGGCAGCGCCATGGCGGTGACCTGCTGCTGGCGGTGCTCGACGTCGATCTGTTCAAGCGCATCAACGACGGCTACGGTCACCTGGCCGGTGACAAGGTGCTCAAGATCATCGCCAGCGAATTGCAGCGCCGCCTGCGCAAGACCGACTTCATCGCCCGCTTCGGCGGCGAGGAATTCGTCATGCTGCTGGGCGCCACACCGGTTGCCGGCGGGGTCACCTTGATCGAGCAGTTACGCGCCGCAGTCGCCGCCTGTCCCTTCCATTTCAAGGGCGAACGGGTGGTGATCACCCTGTCCGCTGGTCTCGCGGCCTTTGCGCCGGGCGAGGATGCCGATACCGTATTCGAACGTGCCGACCAGGCGCTCTACCGCGCTAAGCGCGCCGGACGCGATCGCCTGGACGTGGCCTGACCCCTTCCACGTTCGCGAGGTAATCGTGCGAAAGCCCTTCAAGCTCCTCCCCTGGTTGCTCTGCGGCCTCCTCCTGGCCGGCTGCTCCAGCGGTCCGCGCATCAATGACGACTATACCGCCCGCGATCAGGACAGCCGGGTGCAGTACATCGTGCTGCACTACACCGCGGCCGGCTCCCAGCAATCGCTCAAGCTGCTGACCCAGGCCGGCGTCAGCGCCCACTACCTGATCGACACCGATGGCACGGTCTATCGCTTGGTGGACGAGAATCGCCGTGCCTGGCACGCGGGCGTGAGCGAATGGGAAGGCCGCACCTGGCTCAACTCCACCTCCATCGGCATCGAGATGGTCAACCTGGGCTTTCGCGACACCCCGGCCGGGCGCCAGTGGTATCCCTTCAGCGAAGCCCAGATCCAGGCGCTGATTCCGCTGCTCAAGGACATCGAACAGCGCCACGGCCTGGATCGCCGCGCCATCGTCGGCCACAGCGACATCGCCCCGGGTCGCAAGCAGGACCCCGGGCCGCTGTTTCCCTGGGCGCGGCTGGCCGCAGCAGGCTTGATCAACTGGCCGGATCCGGCGGTGGTCGCCCAGCGCCAGGCCAGCCTGGGCGGCGTGCTGCCGCCGCCGGCCTGGTTTCAGGATCAACTGGCACGGATCGGTTATGCGGTACCGCGCACCGGCGTGCTCGATGCGGCCACCCGCGACGTCATAGGCGCCTTCCAGATGAAGTACCGGCCGGGTCGTTTCGACGGCCAGCCGGACCTGCAGACGGCGGCGCTACTACTCAGCTTGCCCAGCGGTCGCTAGTTTCTGTACGAAAAATGCCTACGCTCGCTGATGCTTCGTACAGAACCTAGGTGGCCGGAGGCGGCTTACAGCCGCACGCTGGCGAAGGTGGATTCGCCCTGGGCCTGGCTCAGGGCCGCCAGCGCAGACGAGGCCGGCATCAGCGACAGCTCCTGGGACAGCGGCATCAGCGCGATGGGCTGCTGGATGGTCGGACCCTGGCGCTCGTCGCGCGGTGGGATGCCGAAGTATTCGCGGTAGCACTTGGAGAAATGCGGGGTGGAGACGAAGCCGCACACCGAGGCCACCTCGATGATCGACAGGGTGGTCTGCTTGAGCAGCTGCCGGGCGCGGATCAGCCGCAGCTTGAGGTAGTAGCGCGACGGCGAGCAGTGCAGGTACTTCTGAAACAGGCGTTCCAGCTGGCGCCGGGACACGTCCACATAGACCGCCAGTTCGTCGAGGTCGATGGGTTCTTCGAGGTTGGCTTCCATCAGCGCCACGATTTCCTGCAGCTTAGGCTGGTTGGTGCCCAGCATGTGCTTGAGGGGGACGCGCTGGTGATCCTGCTCGTTGCGGATGCGCTCGTAGATGAACATTTCCGAAATCGCCGCCGACAGCTCGCGGCCATGCTCGCGGCCGATCAGGTGCAGCATCATGTCCATTGGTGCGGTACCGCCCGAGGCGGTGCAGCGATTGCGGTCGATGGTGAACAGCCGGGTGCTGAGCACCACGCGCGGATAGGCTTCCTGCAGGGCCGCCAGGGTTTCCCAGTGCACGCTGCAGTCGTAGCCGTCGAGCAGGCCGGCCCGGGCCAGGGCCCAGCTTCCGGTACAGACTGCGCCCAGCTTGCGGCCCTGGCGCGCCTGGCTCTGCAGCCAAGTGCAATGCTCGCGCGACACGCTGCGCTGGATGCCCACACCGCCACAGACGATCACCATGTCCATGACCGGAGCGGCGCTCACAGCGCTGTCCGGAGTGATCTGCAGGCCATCGCTGGCGCGCACCGGGCGGCCATCCAGGCTCAGGGTGCACCAGCGATAGAGCTCCCGCCCTGATAGCTGATTCGCCATGCGCAACGGCTCCACCACCGACGCCAGGGAGATGAGTGTGAAATTGTCCAGCAGCAGAAAGCCGATGGACTGGATCGCACGGGCCTGTGACGAGGTGGGAATGGGCGACATGGTTTGAATCTCCTTCACGCAGGCTGGGGCCCTTGGCTGGGCTCTAATGAGGTGCGGCGGACAACGTTGGGCGAAAGATGTGTCGCGGACGCATAAGTTATGTCGCAATTCCCATGCCGAAAATGGGTGAACCCCCACGCAGGCAGGCTGTCTGGGGCGAATAACCCATTCAGCAGCGCTCAATGGCGTTGATTAGCTAGGGTTTTTATTTGCGACCTTTCGGGTCCGAGACCGACCTTTTACCGATGGCACTTCGCCAGATGTATTCCATCGGTAACACCAGGACTTAACCAACGCGCGCCAAAATGTGGCATGGCGACTCAGTGGGCACGGTTGTAGGTCAGGCGTTTCAACCGTCTGTCGCCCTTTTGGCTACTTATGGCGAAAAGCCACCAAGGCCCGAGCCAGACGGACCGGTACGTGCAGTGACCCGTGCCCTTCCCCTTCGCGAACCCTGGAGTTCAGGATGAAAATCCCCCAAGCGCTGTGGTTGTCCGGCCTGTTGCTGAGTTCGACCGTGCAAGCGGGCGAGGTCGAGAGTTGTCAGCAGGTGCGCCTGGCCGATGTCGGCTGGTCGGATCTCAATATCACTAACGCCACGGCCCGCTATCTGCTCAGCGCCCTCGGTTACGAGACCGAGGTACTGCGCCTGTCCCTGCCGCAGACCTACGACGCCCTGGCCGCGGGCGAGGCCGATGTCTTTCTCGGCAACTGGATGCCGGCGCAGGCCAAGCTCAGCCAGCCGCTGGTCGATGCGGGTACGGTCGAACGCCTGCACGCCAACCTGCAAGGCGCCCGCTACACCCTCGCGGTGCCCCAGTACGTCTATGACGCCGGCGTGAAGAACGTCGCCGACATCGCCCGCTTCGCCGAGCGTTTCGATCACACCCTCTACGGCATCGAGCCCGGCAACGACGGCAACGCCCTGGTCAAGAAGATGATCGCCAGCAATGCGTTCGGCCTGGGCGACTTCAGACTCGATGAATCCAGCGAGCAGGGCATGCTGACCCAGGTGCGGATGAAGGAGCTGCTGGACCACCAGTGGATCGTCTTTCTCGGCTGGGAACCCCATCCGATGAACGTCCGGCACAAGCTGGCCTACCTCGACGGCGGCGATGACTACTTCGGGCCGAACCAGGGCGGGGCGACGGTCTACACGGTAGTGCGCAAGGGCTATGCCCAGCAGTGTCCCAACGTGGCCCGGCTGCTGGGCAACCTGGAGTTTTCCCTGGACATGGAAAACCAGCTGATGGATCGGGTGCTCAACGAAAAGGACAATCCGCGCCGCGCCGTGCGCAACTGGCTCAAGCGCAATCCCGAACGGCTCGACGCCTGGCTCAAGGGTGTCGTCACCCTCAGCGGCGCACCAGGCAGCGCCGCGGTGAAGGCCAGTCTGGCCAACTGATTCGCGAACGCTCCAGCCGTCGCCGACACCTCTGGGCAGCGGGCCGCCGCGGCGAAGGGCGCCACTGCCCGCCTCTCTCGCTCGGCCGCCACGGGCCGGACGCGGACGCGCCTGGGGCTCACGCTGGATACGACATTTCCGCTTCTGGTTACGACGCCGCGTACACTGGTAGCGACGCAGGCGGTAGGCGAGCCTGGGGGGATGGGTTACAGATAAATACACGTGGGGCGCACCGAAAGGTACCCCGCCAAACGCAAGGAGATGTGTCCATGAAAGGTTGTTCCCGTTGGCTCATGAGTGCCGCCCTGCTGGCGCCGCTCGCTGTTCAGGCGGCCGAGCCGGCTTCCTGTGCCAAGGTGCGCTTTGCTGACGTCGGCTGGACCGACATCACCGTGACCACGGCCGTGACCAGCGAGGTGCTGCACGCCCTCGGCTACCAGACCACGACCAACATGATCTCCGTACCGGTGACCTATAAGTCCCTGCAGAACAAGGACATCGACGTCTTCCTCGGCAACTGGATGCCGAGCATGGCGGCGGACATCAAGCCCTATGCCGACAACGGCAGCGTCGAGACCGTGCGCGCCAACCTGGAGGGTGCCAAATACACCCTGGCCGTGCCGCAGTACGTCTACGACGCCGGGGTCAAGAGCTTCGCCGACATCGCCAAGAACGCCGACAAGTTCGACGGCAAGATCTACGGCATCGAGCCGGGCAACGATGGCAATCGCCTGATCCAGGGCATGATCGACAAGAACACCTTCGACCTGGGCAAGTTCAAGCTGGTGGAGTCCAGCGAGGCCGGGATGCTGTCGCAGATCCAGCGCGCCGAGCGGCGCCAGCAGTGGGTGGTCTTCCTCGGCTGGGAACCCCATCCGATGAACACCCGCTTCAAGATGGCCTATCTCCAGGGCGGCGACGACGTCTTCGGTCCCAACTATGGCGGCGCCACCATCTACACCAACGTCCGCAAGGGCTACGTCCAGGAATGCCCCAACGTGGGCAAGCTGCTGACCAACCTGTCCTTCACCCTGGACATGGAAAACCAGCTGATGGACAAGGTCCTCAACGAAAAACAAGCCGCGAGCGCCGCCGCCAAGGCCTGGCTCAAGGCGCATCCGCAGGTGCTCGACCAGTGGCTGGCCGGCGTGACCACCCGCGATGGCAAGCCTGCGCTGGAGGCGGCGAAGACCGCCCTGGCCCCCTGAGCGAACACTAACATTCGACTGTCCCGCGCCAGTTCGGGCGGGTACTGCCACAGCCGAAGCACGAATCCGCGGTTCTCGTGCTTCGATCTGTCCACCCCTACCTGACGGGCACCGTTATGTTAATCACCGACCACAAGCTCCCTCTCGGCCAGCAGATCGCCGATTTCATCGACTGGCTGACGCTGCATGGCGCCAGCGTCTTCGACAAGATCTCCGATGTGCTGTCCGGCCTCATCCACGGCCTCACCGCCGGCCTAATGTGGTTCAACCCGCTGGCCTTCATTGCCCTGGTCGCGGTAGGGGTCTATCTGCTGCAACGCAGCATCGGCCTGGTGATCTTCGCCCTCATCTCCCTGCTGCTGATCCTCAATCTGGGGTACTGGCAGGAAACCATGGAAACCCTGGCCCAGGTGGTCTTCGCCACCCTGGTGTGCATCGCCGTGGGCGTGCCGCTGGGCATCATCGCCGCGCACAAGCCTTGGTTCTACACCGGCCTGCGCCCGGTCCTGGACCTGATGCAGACGGTCCCCACCTTCGTCTATCTGATTCCGACCCTGACCCTGTTCGGCCTGGGCGTGGTACCCGGGCTGATTTCCACGGTGGTCTTCGCCGTGGCCGCGCCGATCCGCCTGACCTGCCTGGGCATCCAGGACGTTCCCGCCGAGCTGATGGACGCCGGCAAGGCCTTCGGCTGCTCGCGCTGGCAGCTGCTGACCCGCATCGAGCTGCCCCACGCCATGCCCAGCATCGGCGCCGGTATCACCCAGTGCATCATGCTGTCGCTGTCCATGGTGGTGATCGCCGCCCTGGTGGGCGCCGACGGCCTCGGCAAGCCGGTGGTGAACGCCCTCAACACCGCGGACATCGCCCTGGGCTTCGAAGCCGGCCTGTCCATCGTCCTGATCGCCATCCTGCTCGACCGGGTGTGCAAGCAACCCGCCCCTCGCGAGGTTAAATAAGTCATGACCGCCATACGTTTCGAACACGTCGACGTCATCTTCGGCAAGCAGAACAAGCGTGCCCTGGAGCTGCTCGACCAGGGCAAGGGTCGCAGCGAGATCCTCCAGGAAACCGGCCAGGTGCTGGGTGTCGAGGACGCCTGCCTGGAGGTCCAGAAGGGCGAGATCTGCGTGCTGATGGGCCTGTCCGGCTCGGGCAAGTCCAGCCTGCTGCGCTGCATCAACGGCCTCAATACCGTGAGCCGCGGCAAGCTGCTGATCGAGCACAAAGGCAGCGAAGTGGACATCGCCAACTGCTCGCCCACTGTGCTCAAGGACATGCGCACCACGCGCATCGCCATGGTGTTCCAGAAGTTCGCCCTGATGCCCTGGCTGACCGTGGCCGAGAACGTCGGCTTCGGCCTGGAGATGCAGGGCCGCTCGGCCGCCGAGCGCAAGAAGCTGGTGGACGAGAAGCTGGAACTGGTCGGCCTGACCCAGTGGCGCAACAAGAAACCCGACTCCCTCTCCGGCGGCATGCAGCAGCGCGTCGGCCTGGCCCGCGCCCTGGCCATGGATGCCGACATCCTGCTGATGGACGAGCCCTTCTCCGCCCTCGATCCGCTGATCCGCCAGCAACTGCAGGACGAACTGCTGCAGCTGCAGACCAAGGTCAACAAGACCATCGTCTTCGTCAGCCACGACCTCGATGAAGCCCTGAAGATCGGCACCAACATCGCCATCATGAAGGACGGCCGCATCATCCAGCACGGCCGCCCCGAGGACATCGTGCTCAATCCGGCCGACGAATACGTGCGCACCTTCGTCGCCCACACCAATCCGCTCAACGTTCTCAGCGGCTACAGCCTGATGCGCGGCCTGGACAAGTGCGGTCGCGAGGGCAACGAGATCTGCCTGGAGCGCAGCCATGACATCTGGCTGGCGCTGGACAACCAGACGGTCAAGGCCTTGCGTCGCGGCGGCGAGAGCCTGGCCCTGCAACGCTGGACCCCGGGTATGCCGGTCACCAGCCTGCAGCGCCAGCCGACCCTGGCGCCGGCCGACATCCGCATGCGCGACGCCCTGGAGATCCGCTACCACACCGGGCACAAGCTGGTGCTGGAGACCGACGGCCGCGCCGTGGGCATCCTCGGTGACAAGGAGCTCTACCACGCCCTGCTGGGCAAGAATCTGGAAAAGGCCGGCGAAGACGTCGTCCCGCCCGCGGTCCGCTCGACCCTGTCCCAGGCGGGCTGACCGCCTGGCCCGCCGCCCGCCTCTCTCCGGCAGAGGCGGGTGGCCAGGAGCCTGGCAGGTCCGTGAAGTCTTCAGGATTTGCCCCGCTCTCGCGCCTCTTCCCTACCTGTCTAGGTCCCGCACCTCTATAACCGACACAGTGCCTGTTGCCCGCTGCGATAAGTGAAGGCTGTGCACCAGACACCCCGTCTGCAGCGTGCGCGACCAGACAACGCAAAAGGCACCCCAGGTGTCCGGGTGGTCATGATCAAGCTGGCGAAGCGTACGTCAGGCGACGTGCAGCGGCTTCACTTGCTGGCGGATCAGCTCGCCTTTCGAGGTTTCCGCCACCCGTAGTTCATAGGTGGCCTGAAGGCCCATCCAGAAATTCGGCGTGGTGTCGAAAGCAGCGGCAAGCCGCAAGGCCATATCCGCAGAGATTCCACGACGCTCCAGTACCACGTCGTTTACCGTAGGTGCCGAGACGCCCAGCGCACGGGCCAAGGCCGACGGCGTCATGTTCATGGGGACCAGATAGTCTTCCCGCAGAATCTCCCCGGGATGAACCGGGCGCATTCCGTTGGTCAGCATGGCGTTACCTCTTTATTTCCAGCTAGGGCTAAGACACGGGTCGGATCTTGATCGATATCTGAGCCAGCGCCTGGTTTGGCGGGTGCCGGCCCCTTCAGTGATAGTCGACTATTTCGACGTTGGCGGGTCCTTGCGGCGTCCATTCGAAACAGATGCGCCATTGGTCATTTATGCGGATGCTGTGCTGACCCTTCCGCTTGCCTTCCAAGAGCTCGAGGCGATTACCGGGCGGCGATCTGAGGTCGCGCAACTCCACCGCCTCACTCAGCGCTGTCAGTCTGCGTGTCGCCACCCTGGCTATCTGACTCCACTTCCGATTGTCGCCATCGGTAAAAAGCGCCTGGGTATCCTTGCACTTGAAGCTCAGAATCACCAGGCCACCTTAACGTAGCTCGTCAAGGACAAATTTAACGCATAACGTTAAACGTTTCAACGCCAGTCGTTGGTAGGAATCGACAGGGTTCGGCGTACGAGCGCCTTTGCTGCCAGTGCCTTGATGACGATCCGAGTCCCCGTCTTACGACCAAGATGGCGACCCAGTCGGAAACCTGCAAGGCTACCGCAAGGGGCTAGGGGTGCTGCGAGCGCATGGACGCGCCTCGCAGTAGCGTAGGAAGGAGACCTAGAGCACCACCGTCCGCCCGGCATTGAGAAAGACGCGGCGCTCCAGGTGATAGCCCACCCCACGCGCCAGGGTCAGGCACTCGATGTCACGGCCGCGGGCTACCAGGTCTTCGGCATAGTGGGCATGGTCCACCGACTCGACGCCCTGGGCGATGATGGGGCCTTCGTCCAGATCGTTGTTGATGTAGTGCGCCGTGGCGCCCACCAGCTTGACGCCCTTGGCATAGGCCTGGTGATAGGGCCGCGCGCCCTTGAAGCCCGGTAGCAGCGAATGGTGGATGTTGATCGCCCAGCCATCGAGGCGACGGCACAGCTCGGGCGACAGCACCTGCATGTAGCGCGCGAGGATTACCAGCTCGGCGCCGGTCTCCTGCAGCACCTGCCAGACCTTGGCTTCCTGGGCCGGCTTGTCCTGGGGATCCAGCGGGAAATGGTGATAGGGAATGCCGTGCCAGGCCGCCAGGGGCTCCAGATCCGGATGGTTGGAGATCACCGCCACCACGTCCATGGGCAACTGGCCGATGCGCTGGCGATAGAGCAGGTCGTTGAGGCAGTGGTCGGCCTTGGAGACCATGATGGCGACCTTGGCTCTATAGCCGGGCGGGGTCAGTTCAAAGGTCATGTCGAAGGGCGTGAAGCGCAGGTCCAGGCCGACGCGGAACAGGCCTTCGTTGAAGTCGCTGGGTACCTGGAATTCCACGCGGATGAAGAACCGCTGGGCTTCGCGATCGTCGAAGCTGTGGTGCTGGGTGACATAGCAGCCCTGCTCGAACAGGTAGCGCGTGACCACGTCCACGGTGCCGAGGCGACTCGGGCTCTGGGCGGTGAGAATCCAGGTATCGGGCGTGCGGCTCATGATGAATTCCTTTGCATGGAGATGAAGCCAGAATCACAAAACCCGACCTGCGCGCAACGCAGGTCGGGTTCGATGGAGCGTCTGAACGCAGCGACCGATCAGGCCTCGATGCGCAGTCCGTACTCGGCGCTCGCGTCCTGCAGCCACAGCCAGACGTAGTCGGCGAAGCTGCGGCGCACAACCAGTTCCCAGGTGTCCGGCGCCGTGTGGCGGATCACCAGCTGGGACTTGGCGAACACCGTCCCGACGGCCTTGCCCACCGGGAAGTTGTCCGGATGGACGTCGTAGGAGGTGGACTTCATCAGCACTTCACGCACCTTGGGTCCCTTGAGCTCGACCAGCGTCTGGCCGCCACCGACATTGATGATGGCGACATGGCGCTCGCCCAGGGCCTGGCGCAGGGCCTGCTCGGTGGCGAACTCGCTGCCACCGGGTACCACCAGCAGCCACTCGTCCGGACCGAGCCACTGCAGCGAGCTCTCGCCCTTCTGGGTGATCGCCAGCGGACCGGGCACTTCCAGACCGACCACGCTCTGCACGGCGCCGGTGAAGCCTTCGTCATGGGCGTCGCCACGCAGTACCAGGTGCCCCAGCAGGGCCCGCTCGCGCAGGGTCACCCCGGCGGTGGCCGGGCCGCGACCGACGAGCTTGTTCAGCTCGGCGTGAAACAGCGGGGATTCGGCGCGCGCCTTGGCGGAGTATTGGTCGTAGACATTGATGTTGTTCATGGGGCGCTATCCTCGTTAGGCGACGTTCTGCCGCTCACCCTTGGGGTCGTAGAACACCGGCGAGACGATCTCGGCAGCGATGTAGCGGCCATCGGCCAGCGGGGCGTAGACGGTCTGGCCCATACGGCCCAGCCCACCCTTGACCATCGCCATGGCGAAGCCGTAGCCCAGGGTCGCGCTGTGGTAGCTGGAGGTCACGTGACCGACCATGTCCATGGGGATCGGCTGGTTGCGCTCGAACACCAGTTGCGCGCCTTCCGGCAGGACGTCGCGGGCATCCAGGGGCTTGAGGCCCACCAGCTCCTTGCGATTCTCGCGGACGCAGTCCACGCGATGCATGCCGCGCTTGCCGATGAAGGAGAAGCTCTTGTTCAGGCTCACCGCCCAGCCCATGCCCAGGTCCTGGGGCGTGACCGAACCATCGGTGTCCTGACCGATGATGATGAAGCCCTTCTCCGCCCGCAGCACGTGCATGGTCTCGGTGCCATAGGGGGTCAGGTCGAATTCCTTGCCCGCGGCGACCACCTGCTCCAGCACGCCCATGGCGTAGTTGGCCGGCACGTTGATCTCGTAGGAGAGCTCGCCGGTGAAGGAGATGCGGAACACCCGCGCCGGCACCCCGCCCACCTGGCCTTCCTTCCAGGCCATGAAGGGGAAGGCGGCGTTGTCCAGATCGATGTCGGTCAGCTTGGCCAGCAGCTTGCGGCTGTTGGGACCGGACAGGGTCAGGGTCGCCCAGTGGTCGGTGACCGAGGTGAAGTACACCTCCAGTTCCGGCCATTCGGTCTGGTGGTAGAGCTCCAGCCATTCGAAGACGCGCGCGGCGCCGCCGGTGGTGGTGGTCATCAGGAAGTGGTTGTCGGCGAGACAGGCGGTGACGCCGTCGTCGAAGACCATGCCGTCTTCTTTGCACATCAGGCCATAGCGGGCCTTGCCGATGTCCAGCTTGGTCCAGGCGTTGGTGTAGACGCGGTTGAGGAATTCCCGCGCGTCCTTGCCCTGGATGTCGATCTTGCCCAGGGTCGAGGCGTCGAGCAGCCCGACGCTGCGGCGCACGGCCAGGCACTCGCGATTGACCGCGGCGTGCAGGTCCTCGCCCGCCTTGGGGAAGTACCAGGGGCGCTTCCACTGGCCGACGTCCTCGAACAGGGCGCCCTGCTTGAGGTGCCAGGCGTGCAGCGCGGTGTAGCGCTTGGGCTCGAACAGGTGGCCGCAATGCCGTCCGGCGATGGCGCCGAAGGTGATGGGCGTGTAGTTCGGGCGGAACATGGTGGTGCCGACTTCCGGGATGGCCTTGCTCTGCACCCGGGCGGCGATGGCCAGACCGTTGATGTTGCCCAGCTTGCCCTGGTCGGTGCCGAAGCCCATGGCGGTGTAGCGCTTGACGTGCTCGATGGACTCGAAGCCCTCGCGGCAGGCCAGCTCGATGCCGGCGGCGGTCACATCGTTCTGCAGGTCGACGAATTGCTTGGGGGCCCGCGACGACGGCTTGTCGTGGGGCACCTGGAACAGCGCAAGACTCGGCTCTTCCTGGCGGAATTCGGCCTGGGGCAGCTCGCCGCTGACCACCTTGGCGCCGGCTTCGGCGGCGGCAGTCGCGCCCGCTTCGAAACCGTCGGCCAGCACATCGCCCAGGGCGAAGACGCCATTCACGCCGCCGGCGCAGACGCGCTTCTGCGGTGCCGGACCGGGCACGAAGGCCTGGATGTCTTCACGCCACTGCGGACGACCGCCCAGGTGCGAGGCCAGGTGGACCACCGGGCTGTAACCGCCGGAGGTGGCAATGAGGTCGCAGTCGACCCACTCGCCGCCACCCAGGGTGCGGAAGGCGGTGAGGTCGATGGTGGCGATCTTGGCGCCGGTCACCCGGGTGTTGCCGCGGGCTTCGCTCACGGCGGTCCCGCCCATGACGCGCACGCCACGCTTGCGCACTTCCTCGACCCAGGCGCCGCGGGGGTTGGGCCGCGCATCGGCCACGGCCACCACCTGGCGACCGGCTTCGAGCCAGTCCAGGGCCACGCGGTAGGCGTAGTCGTTGTTGGTGGACAGCACCAGGCGCTGACCCGGGGCCACGGCATAGCGACGGATGTAGGTGGACACGGCGCCGGCCACCATGTTGCCCGGCAGGTCGTTGTTGGCGTACACCAGCGGCCGCTCGTGGGCGCCGGTGGCCAGTACCACGCGGGTGGCGCGGACGCGGTGCAGGCGCTGACGCACCTGGCCATGGGGCGCGCGATCACCTAGGTGATCGGTGAGCCGCTCGTGGATGGTGAGGAAGTTATGGTCGTGGTAGCCGTTGACCGTGGCGCGCGGCAGCAGCACCACGTTGTCCAGACCCTGCAGCTCGGCCACGGCCTTAGCGGCCCAGTCGGCGGCCGGAGCGCCATCGAGACGCTCGCGGCTGTCCAGCAGGCTGCCACCGAATTCTTCCTGTTCGTCGGCCAGGATCACCCGGGCGCCGCTGCGACCGGCGGCCAGGGCCGCGGCCAGACCGGCGGCGCCACCGCCCACCACCAGCACGTCGCAGTGCTGGTTGAAGTTGTCGTAGGTGTCGGGATCGACCTGGGTCGGCGCCCGGCCGAGGCCGGCGGCCTTGCGGATGTACTTCTCGTAGGTCATCCACAGATTCTGCGGATACATGAAGGTCTTGTAGTAGAACCCGGGCGGCATCATCTTGCCGCCGACCTTGCCGAGGATGCCCATGAGGTCGTTGTTGACGCTCGGCCAGCCGTTGGTGCTGGCGGAGACCAGGCCCTGGTACAGCGCCTGCTGGGTGGCCCGAACGTTGGGCACCTGGGTGGCCTCGGTGGCGCCGATCTGCATGATGGCGTTGGGCTCTTCGGCACCGGCGGCGACGATGCCGCGCGGACGAGAGTACTTGAAGCTGCGCCCGATCACGTCCACGCCGTTGGCCAGCAGCGCCGAGGCCAGGGTGTCACCCTTGAAACCCTGGTAGGTCTGCCCGTTGAAGGTGAAGGTGATGGCCTGGCTGCGGTCCAGGCGACCGCCCTGGGTGAGTCGATGGACCTGGCTCATGTGCGATCTCCTCGCTCGGCGGTGAAGCGGGGTTGCTCGCCGATCGGATAGGTTTCGAGAATTTCGTAGGTCTCGGTGTTACGGGTCGCGTTGAAGTACTGGCGGCAGCCCGAAGCATGAACCCACAGCTCGTGACGCAGGCCGCGCGGATTGTCGCGGAAGAACATGTAATCGCCCCACTCCGCGTCGCTGCAGGCCTCGGGATCCAGCGGACGCGGGATGTGCGCCTCGCCGGCGGCGTGGAATTCTTCTTCGGAGCGCAATTCCCCGCAGTGGGGGCAATGGATGTACAACATGCTCGGGCTCCTTAGTGCGCGACGGCCGCTGCGCCGTGTTCGTCGATCAGCGCGCCGGTGTGAAAACGGTCGATGGAGAAGGGCTTGGCCAGCGGATGCATCTCGCCGGAGGCGAGGGACGCCGCGAAGACGTTGCCCGAGCCGGGGGTGGCCTTGAAGCCGCCGGTACCCCAGCCGCAGTTGAAGAACAGATTTTCCACCGGGGTCTTGGAAATGATCGGGCAGGCGTCGGGCGAGGTGTCGACGATGCCGCCCCACTGGCGGTTCATGCGTACCCGCGAGAGGATCGGGAACATCTCGACGATGGCCTGCAGGGTGTGCTCGATCACCGGGTAGGAACCGCGCTGGCCGTAGCCGACCCAGCTGTCGATGCCGGCGCCGATCACCAGGTCGCCCTTGTCGGACTGGCTGATGTAGCCGTGCACCGCGTTGGACATGATGACGCTGTCGATGATGGGCTTGATCGGCTCGGAGACCAGCGCCTGCAGCGGGTGGGACTCCAGCGGCAGGCGGAAACCGGCCAGCTTGGCCATGTGCCCGGAGTTGCCGGCGGTGACCACGCCGACGCGCCGGGCGCCGATGAAGCCGCGGTTGGTTTCCACGCCGATCACCTTGCCGTCCTTCTTGCGGAAGCCGGTGACCTCGGTCTGCTGGATCAGGTCGACGCCCAGGGCGTCGGCGGCGCGGGCGAAGCCCCAGGCCACGGCGTCGTGACGGGCCACGCCGCCGCGGCGCTGCACGGTGGCACCGAAGATCGGATAGCGGGTGTTCTTGCTGCAATCCAGGTAGGGAATCTCCTCGGCCACCTGGCGGGTGTCGAGCAGTTCGCCGTCGACGCCATTGAGGCGGTTGGCGCTGACCCGGCGCTCGGAATCGCGCATGTCCTGCAGGGTGTGGCAGAGGTTGTAGACGCCGCGCTGGGAGAACATGACGTTGTAGTTGAGGTCCTGGGACAGGCCTTCCCACAGCTTCATGGCGTGCTCATAGAGGTGCGCCGACTCGTCCCACAGGTAGTTGGAGCGGACGATGGTGGTGTTGCGCGCGGTGTTGCCGCCGCCCAGCCAGCCTTTCTCGATCACCGCGACGCTCTTCACGCCGAACTGCTTGGCGAGGTAGTAGGCGGTGGCCAGGCCGTGACCGCCACCACCGACGATGACCACGTCGTACACCGGCTTGGGCGTCGGGGTGCGCCACATCCGCTGCCAGTTCTCGTGATGGCTTAGGGAGTGCTTGAAGAGGCCGAAGCCGGAATAGCGTTGCATCTGGAGACTCCTGCAGACGACGCCCCTTTCCGCGAGGGGGAAAGGGGTTGGATAAGGGTTGCGTCAGGCGCGCGGCGACTAGCGGTAAACCGGGTAGTCGCGGCACAGCGCGGCCACCTGGCGCGCCACCTGGGCTTCCACATCGGCATCGCCGAGGTGGTCGAGGATGTCGCAGATCCAGCCCGCGACGCGTTCGCTTTCACTGACGCCCAGGCCACGGGTGGTCAGGGCCGGGGTGCCGATGCGCAAACCCGAGGTCACGAAGGGCGACTGGGGATCGTTGGGCACGGCGTTCTTGTTCACGGTGATGCAGGCGCGACCCAGGGCGGCGTCCGCGTCCTTGCCGGTGATGCCCTGCTTGATCAGGCTGACCAGGAACAGGTGGTTGTCGGTACCGCCGGAGACCACGTCGTAGCCGCGTGCCTTGAACACGCCGGCCATGGCCTGGGCGTTTCTGATCACCTGCTGCTGGTAGGTCTTGAAGCCCGGCTCCAGGGCCTCCTTGAAGCACACGGCCTTGCCGGCGATGACGTGCATCAGCGGGCCGCCCTGGGCGCCCGGGAATACCGCGGCGTTGAGCTTCTTCTCGATGTCGGCGTTGGCCTTGCACAGGATCAGGCCGCCACGGGGGCCGCGCAGGGTCTTGTGGGTGGTGGTGGTCACCACGTCGGCGAAGGGCACCGGATTCGGATAGACACCCGCGGCGACCAGGCCGGCCACGTGGGCCATGTCGACGAACAGCAGGGCACCCACGCTGTCGGCGATGTCGCGGAAGCGCTGGAAATCCAGGGTCTTGGAGTAGGCGGAGAAGCCCGCCACGATCATCTTGGGCTGGTGCTCTTCGGCCAGACGCTGGATCTCGTCGTAGTCGATCAGCCCGGTGTCGGTGTTGATGCCGTACTGCACCGCGTTGTACAGCTTGCCGGAGGAGCTGACCTTGGCGCCGTGGGTCAGGTGACCGCCGTGGGCCAGGCTCATGCCGAGGATGGTGTCGCCGGGCTGCAGCAGCGCCAGGTAGACCGCCGAGTTGGCCTGGGAACCGGAGTGCGGCTGGACGTTGGCGTAGTCGGCGCCGAACAGCTGCTTGGCGCGCTCGATGGCCAGTTGCTCGACCTTGTCGACATGCTCGCAACCACCGTAGTAGCGCTTGCCCGGATAGCCTTCGGCGTACTTGTTGGTCAGCACGCTGCCCTGGGCTTCCATGACGCGCTGGCTGGTGTAGTTTTCGGAGGCGATCAGTTCCAGGTGATGCTCCTGGCGCCGCGCTTCCTCGCCCATGGCGGCGAACAGCGCATCATCGTAGCCCTGGATTTGGTCCTGCTTGCTGAACATCGCGGCGCTCCTAAAGTCTGTGGCGGTGAAAACCACCCCCTTGCCGCGATGGTAGGCCCCGCCCCTGACCCCAAGATGCCTGTTTACGCCCCGGGCCGGCGCGTTTGCGACAGCCACTCAAGGGGCGAGTTCTGCCGTTCGCCGGGTCCTATCAAGTCGGCTCTCCTGGCGCCGATAGGCTGGTTACGCCTTTGCCCCAGCCAGCGAGTTCTGCCATGTTCAATGCGCATCTAAAGAAGACCATCGCTCGGCTGGAAGCCGAGCAGCATGCCAATCAGGGCCTGACCCAGGCCCTGGAGCGTTCCATGGCGGTGATCGAGTTCGATCTCGACGGCACCGTCCTGCGCGCCAACGACAACTTCCTCCGCCTGACCGGCTACCGCGCCGACGCCCTGGTCGGCCAGCACCATCGTCGTCTCTGCCCCGCCAGCGTGGTCCAGGGTCGCGACTATGGCGACTTCTGGGCGCGCCTGAAGCGTGGCGATTTCATCGCCGGCACCTTCCAGCGCCTGGATGCCCAGGGCCGTACCCTCTGGCTGGAAGCCAGCTACAACCCGCTGCCCGACAGCAGCGGCAAGATCGCCAAGGTGGTGAAGTACGCCCTCGACATCACCGCCCAGGTCGAGCGCGACAGCGAAGCCCAGAGCAAGCTCAAGGCGCTGGACCGCGCCCTGGCGCGCATCGAGTTCGACCTGGACGGACGCATCCTGGACGCCAACGACAACTTCCTGGCCACCCTGAGCTACAGCCTGAAGGAGATCCAGGGCCAGCAGCATCGGCTGTTCTGCGAGCCGGCCCTGGTCAATAGCAGCGAATACGCCGACTTCTGGCGCCGCCTCAACGCCGGCGAATTCTTTCGCGGCCAGTTCAAGCGTCTGGGCAAGCATGGCCGGGTGATCTGGCTGGAAGCGAGCTACAACACGGTGTACGACGCCACCGGCCGGCTGTACAAGGTGGTCAAGTACGCCAGCGACATCAGCGAGCGGGTGGAAAAGCACGAAAGCGACGGCCGCAGCGCCTCGCGGGCCTATCACATCTCCGCCGAAACCGAGAAGGTCGCCGAGCACGGCACCCGGATCATCCAGGCTGCCGCGGGCGAGATGCGCGAGATCGCGCACAACGTCAGCGCCTCCGCCGAGGTGATCGGCCAGCTGGGTCAGCGCTCGGAGCAGATCACCGCCATCGTCAACACCATCCGCGGCATCGCCGACCAGACCAACCTGCTGGCGCTCAACGCCGCCATCGAAGCGGCGCGCGCCGGTGACCAGGGCCGTGGCTTCGCCGTGGTCGCCGACGAGGTTCGTCAGCTGGCGGGGCGCACCAGCAGCGCCACGGCAGAGATTGCCGAGATGATCGGCCGGATTCTCAACGAAACCCAGCAGGCGGTGGCCAGCATGGAGAGCACCCAGGGGCGCGCGGTCAAGGGCGTCGAGCTGGCGGACCAGGCCGGCGCGGTGATCGTGCAGATCCGCGATGGCGCCAGCGACGCCGTGGAAGCCGTGAGCATGTTCGCCAGTAAGCTGGACGAATCCGAGGTGATTCCCAAAGGCGCGCGCAACTGGGTGGGCCATTGAGGCCACAGGCTTGATCGGGATCAAGCGACCCTGACAGCCAGGGTCTAGCATGAAGGCACACCCCTCTCGTGGAGATGCCCCATGCACACTGTCCTGGTCGCCTACGATGGTTCTCCCAGCGCCGACAACGCTCTGCGCTATATCCTCGACCTGGTGAAGGCCGGGCTGACGCTGGAGTTGCACCTGCTCAACGTGCAGAACGAGCCGGAGATCTATGGCGCGCCCTTCGATGACCGCATCCTGCGCGAATGGCGCGGCAGCCTGCAGGACAAGGCCGAGGATATCCTGGTCAGGGCGCGCCCTGCCCTGCTCGAAGCCGGTATCGAGGCCCAGACCCACGTCGGCTTCGGTGGCATCGCCGAGACCATCGGCGAGACGGCGCGGCGCCTGGAGGTGGACACCGTGGTCATGGGCACCCGCGGCCTGGGTTCGCTCAGTGGCCTGCTGCTCGGTTCGGTGGCCCATCGCGTGGTGCACCAGGTGCCCTTACCGGTGATCCTGGTGAAATAGCCACCCAACAAAAAACCAGCCCTCGGGCTGGTTTTTTCGTTTCCGGGCACCGCGTGGATCAGATGCTCAGGGTCCAGTCGTAGTCGACGATCAGCGGCGCATGCTCGGAGAAGCGCGGTTGCCGCGGCAGGCGCGCCGAGCGGACGAAGCGACGCAGACCCGGGGTGAGGATGTTGTAGTCGAAGCGCCAGCCCAGATTCAGGTGCTCGGCCTGGTCGCTGTCCGGCCACCAGCTGAACTGGTCGCCTTCGCGGCTCACTTCGCGCAGGGCATCCACATAGCCCATGTTGCCGATCACCTCGTCCATCCAGGCCCGCTCGGGGGCCAGGAAACCGGGGATCTGCTGGCAGTCGCGCCAGTTCTTCACGTCCTGCTTCTGGTGCGCCACGTACAGCGAGCCACAATAGATGTACTCGCGGCGCTTGCGGCGCTGCTTGTTCAGGTAGTGGGTGAAGTCGTCCATGAACTTGAATTTCATGTTCAGATCTTCATCGCCGCGCTTGCCCGAAGGCAGCAGCAGGGTGGCGATGCTGACCTTGTCGAAGTCCGCCTGCAGATAGCGACCGAAACGATCGCAGGACTCGAAGCCCAGGCCGCTGATCACCGCCTTCGGCTGGACCCGCGTATAGAGCGCGACACCGCCCTGGGACGGCACTTCGGCATCGCAGGCATAGAGGATGTAACCCTCCAGCGCATAGGCCGGGTCGTCCATGTCGTAAGAAGAGGCGCGGGTATCCTGCAAGCAGATCACGTCGGCATTCTGCGCCTTGAGCCAAGGCAGCAGGCCCCGCTCCACAGCGTCCTGAATACCATTGACGTTCAAGCTGATGATCCGCATAAATGGCCCCCAAAAAATCGTGGATGTATGATACCCGAGCTAAACCGGTTTAGCTAAATACAAGCCGCGCAAGGACTTATATGCAGGCGTACCAGCGTAATTTCATTCGTTTCGCCATCGAGCGCGGAGTTCTGCGCTTTGGTGAATTCACCCTGAAATCGGGTCGCATCAGCCCCTATTTCTTCAACGCCGGCCTGTTCCACAGCGGTTCGGCGCTGGCCCAGCTCGGCCGCTGCTACGCCGATGCGCTGGTCCAGGCCAATCTGCCGTTCGATGTCCTCTTCGGCCCGGCCTACAAGGGCATCCCCCTGGCCGCGGCCACGGCGGTGGCCCTGGTCGAGCACCACGGCCGCGACGTGCCCTGGTGCTTCAACCGCAAGGAAGCCAAGGATCACGGCGAAGGCGGCCTGCTGGTGGGCGCGCCCCTGACCGGTCGGGCGCTGATCATCGATGACGTCATCACCGCCGGCACCGCCATCCGCGAGGTCATGCAGATCATCGAAGGCCAGGGTGCCAGCGCGGCCGGGGTGCTCATCGCCCTGAATCGCCAGGAGCGTGGGCGCGGCGAGTTGTCGGCCATCCAGGAAGTCGAGCGTGACTACGGCATTCCGGTGCTCAGCATCGTCGCCCTGGATCAGGTGCTCGAGTACCTGGCCGAGGATGCCGAGCTCAAGCGTCATCTGCCCGCCGTCCAGGACTATCGCGCCCAATACGGCATCTAGCCGTCAGCCCCAGGAGAGACGGCCATGGTCGTACGTCGCGCCGCTGCCAGCCTGTTGCTCATCGTCCTGCCGCTGGCCGGTCAGGCGGCCGAGCTGTACCGCTACCTGGACCGCAACGGTACCCTGGTCATCGATCGCCAGGGCGTGCCGCCGGAGTACGCCGGCAAGGGCTACGACGTGCTCAACGAACAGGGCCGGGTGATCCGCAAGGTCGCGCCGGCGCTGCCCGCCGCGGAACTCGATCGCCAGGCGCGCGAGCGTCAGCAGGCGGTCGTCGATGGCCAGTTGCGCAAGCTCTACAGCAATGTCGAGGACGTCGACCGCGCCAAGGCGCGCAAGCTGGCCGAGCTGGACGGCGTGCTGCAGATCAAGAAGGCCAACCTGGAGGCCACGCGCCAGCTGCAAAGCCAGCTGATGGAGCAGGCGGCGGTGCAGCAGCGCAATGGCCAGGCGCTCCCGGCGGATCTGCAGGCACGCCTCGACGCCGCGGCGGCCGATCAGGTGCGTCTGCAGACCGATCTGCAGCGCTACGCCGAAATGCGCACCAGCACCAGCGCCGCCTTCGACGCCGACCGTGCGCGCATGCAGCGCCTGGAAGGCGCCCCCGACACGGATCGCTGAGCCGGCAGGGCGCAACGCCCGGACCTGCTCCTGACACCCACCAGACCTCTGGCTGGCTATCAGCAGACGACCTCCTCGTCAGTGGCCGACGCCCTGATCCTGGGTGCTCAGCCTCTTGCACTCGAGATTTCTGGCACTCATCGTGCAAGTCCGTTTGCAACGCATTGTTGAACAATCGGATAGCCAAGACTCATGAGCGGCAAGGAAACGGCGGCGCTGTCCCTGGGGGCTCAACTGCTGCTGGAGATGCGCGAAGACATCATCGGCGGCCGCCTGCTGCCCGGTACCGCGCTGGTCGAGGGTGAGCTGGTCAAGGCCTACAACGCCTCGCGCAACACCATCCGCGAAGCCCTGCACCAGCTGGATCGCGAGGGTCTGGCCACCTATGTTCGCCACAAGGGGGTCATGGTGCGGCGCCTGGGCCTGGCCGAGGTGCGCGACATCTTCCAGGTGCGTCGCACCCTGGAACTGCAGGCCATCCTCACCAGCCGCCCGCTGCGCGAATACCAGTCCGATCGGATGCTGGATGCCCTGGAGGCGGCCGAACTGGCGCAGTCGCGCGAGGACTGGCGCGCCCTTGGCACCCACAGCCTGCATTTCCATCAGCACATCGTCGGCCTGCTGCGCAGTCCGCTGTTCGATGAATTCTTCGCCACCGTCGCCGCCCAGATGCGCCTGCTGTTTTCCCTCGCGCCCGACGAGGAACACTTCCAGCGGCCCTGGATAGCCCGCGACCGCCAGATCCACGACCTGCTCGCCGCCGGGCACCGCCAGGCGGCGGGCGAGGCCATGGCCAGCTATCTCGACGATTCCGAAAACCGGCTGCTGGATCTGCTCAGCGCAGCCAGGCCGCTCTGACCGAGGAGACCTCCCATGTACAAGGACTACCCCGCCGCCTACCAGTCCACCCAGGGCTCCGCCCTGCAGGTCGATCAGGCCTTCTATGATCGGCTGCGTGAACGCAAGGACGGACGCACCCTGATCGAGAAATTCGAGATCCCGATCCGTACCGGTCGCGCCTGGAAGGTCCCCGCCGGCCATCTGTTCCGCGTCACCACCCCGCACGGGCCTCAGGTCGGCGACTTCAACGTCTGGAACGCCGAGGATCCGCGCGAACGCATGTGGGCCGCGCGCACCCGGCAACTGCAGGGCGCCCACGTCAGCACCCATGACCGCCTCTGGTCCAACCTGCCCTTCCTGCGGCCCCTGCTGACCATCACCGACGACAGCCTGGCCGGCTACGGCATCGACGAACACGGCGGCCGCCTGCATGACCTGCTCGGCACCCGCTGCGATCCCTACGTCAACAAGATGCTCACTGGCGAGGACTTCCACCACCACTGCCACTCGAATCTCACCCGCGCGGTGCTGCCCCACGGCCTCACCGAATTCGACGTCCACGATGTGCTGAACATCTTCCAGTGCACCGGCCTCAACCACGATGACCTGTACTTCATGAAGGCCTGCCCGGCCAGGCCCGGCGACTATCTGGAATTCTTCGCCGAAATCGACGTGCTCTGCGCCCTGTCCACCTGCCCGGGCGGCGATCTGTCCCTGGCGATGTGGGGGCCCGATGCCGAGGACCCGCTCAGGGTCTGCCGTCCGCTGGGGGTGGAGATCTACCGGGTCGAGGAAGCGCTGCTGCAGGGCTGGGAGTCGCCCAAGCGGGCGGCCTACAACGGTCAGCACGGCCTGACCCTGCCCAAGGCCAGCTGGGAGCAGTGAGTCCGGGCCAGCAATAGAAACGGCGCCCTGGGGCGCCGTTTGGGGTCCGAGCGAAAGCGCTCAGCGCTTGCGGTTGGAGATCAGCGTACCGACGCCGACGTCGGTGAAGATTTCTAGCAGCACCGCGTTGGGCACCCGACCGTCGATGATGTGGGCGCTCTGCACCCCGCCCTGCACCGCTTCCAGCGCGCAGCGGATCTTCGGCAGCATGCCGCCGTAGATGGTGCCGTCGGCGATCAGCGAATTGACCTGCTCGGTGGACAGCCCGGTGAGCACCTGCCCCTGCTTGTCCATCAGGCCGGCGATGTTGGTCAGCAGCATCAGCTTCTCGGCCTTGAGCGCCTCGGCCACCTTGCCTGCCACCAGGTCGGCGTTGATGTTGTAGGACTCGCCCTCCGGACCCACGCCGATGGGCGCGATGACCGGGATGAAGTCGCCACGCACCAGCATGTTGAGCAGGTCGATGTTGACCCCGGTGACCTCGCCGACATGGCCGATGTCGATAATCTCCGGCTTGGTCATCTCCGGCGTCTGCCGGCTGACCTTGAGCTTGGTGGCGCGGATCAGGCCCGCATCCTTGCCGGTCAGGCCGATGGCCTTGCCGCCATGGCGGTTGATCAGGTTGACGATGTCCTTGTTGACCTGGCCGCCCAGGACCATCTCCACCACATCCATGGTCTGGGCGTCGGTGACGCGCATGCCGTCGATGAAGTGGCTCTCGATGGACAGGCGCTTGAGCAGGTCGCCGATCTGCGGACCGCCGCCGTGCACCACCACCGGGTTGATGCCCACCGCCTTCATCAGCACGATGTCACGGGCGAAGCCGGCCTTGAGCTCGTCGCTCTCCATGGCGTTGCCGCCGTACTTGATCACCAGCGTCTTGCCGACGAACCGGCGGATATAGGGCAGCGCCTCGGACAGCACCTCGGCGACGTGCGAGGCATCCTCGCGGCTCAGGGTCATGGCTCACCTCTCAAGGTCGACTAAGAAAAAACAAAGGGCGCCTAGGCGCCCTCTGTGCTACCGCTGACCCGAGGTCAGAACGGCAGATTCAGATCCGGCTCCACCGCCAGCAGCTGCTTGCGGAACACCGTCTTGATGCGCTCCAGCTCCTCGAGGGTTTCCGCCTCGAAGCGCAGCACCAGCACCGGCGTGGTGTTGGACGCACGCACCAGACCCCAACCGTTCTGGTAATCAACGCGAACGCCGTCCAGGGTGGTGATCTGGGCATCGCCCCACTGGGCGTCGCGCTGCAGGGTCTCGATGATGCCGAACTTGCTCTCTTCGGTCACCTGGATATTGATCTCCGGGGTGGAGATGTCTACCGGGAAGGTATCGAACACCTGCTGGGCGCTGTTCTTCTCCTGGCTGAGGATCTCCAGCAGGCGCACGGCGCTGTAGATGCCGTCGTCGAAACCGAACCAGCGTTCCTTGAAGAACACGTGGCCGCTCATCTCGCCGGCCAGCAGGGCGCCGGTTTCCTTCATCTTCTTCTTGATCAGCGAGTGGCCGGTCTTCCACATGATGGGACGACCGCCGTAGCCGGCGATGAGGTTGTTCAGGCGGCGGGTGCATTTGACGTCGAAGATGATGTCGGCGCCCGGGTTGCGGGAGACCACGTCCTTGGCGAACAGCATCAGCAGCTGGTCGGGATAGATGATCTTGCCTTCGTTGGTCACCACGCCGACGCGGTCGCCGTCACCGTCAAAGGCCAGGCCCAGGTCGGCACCGGTTTCCTTGACCTTGGCGATCAGGTCTTCCAGGTTCTCGGGCTTGCCCGGATCCGGATGATGGTTGGGGAAGTTGCCGTCCACCTCGCAGAACAGCGGGATGACCTCGCAGCCCAGGGACTCGATCAGCTGGGGGGCATTGACCGCGGCGACACCGTTGCCGGCGTCCACCACCACCTTGAGCTTCTTGGCCAGCACCACGTCGTTGCGGATGTAGTCGGCATAGCTCTTGAGCACGTCGACCTGCTTGATCTGGCCCTGGCCGCTGGCCACGTCGCCGGTCTCGATGCGCTCGCGCAGACGCTGGATGGATTCGTTGGCCAGGGTCTCGCCGGCGATGACGATCTTGAAGCCGTTGTAGTCCGGCGGATTGTGGCTGCCGGTCAGCATGACGCCGGACTTGCCTTCGAGCACATTGGCTGCGTAGTAGAGCACCGGGGTCGGCACCATGCCGACATCGCTGACATTGGCGCCGCTGTCGGCCACGCCCTTGATCAGTTGGGCGACCAGCTCGGGGCCGGACAGGCGGCCGTCACGGCCGACGGCCACGTTGGGCTCGCCACGCGCCAGGCTCTCCGAGCCGATGGCGCGCCCGATCCAGTAGGCGGCTTCGGCGGTCAGGGAGTCACCCACCACGCCACGGATGTCGTAGGCGCGGAAGATGCTGGCGTTGAGTTGGGGGGCTTGCGGGGTAGTGCTCATCGGGGGTTTCTCCAATCCCAGGAGATCCTGGTCTTCGTCGAGGATACTGATATCGAGGATGTCGGTGGTCTGGAACAGCGGCTCGCTCTGCTGAGCGCGGCCTCTGTCGGCAAACTCCGCCAGGGTCTTGGCCACGGCATCGCTAGGTGCCGCAGCATATAGGTCCGGCGACGACCCGGCCGATCGGCTGGCCAATCGGGCCGTCGACTTGGCCACGGGTTCCATTACCGCCAGGCGCAAAGTCGGGCTTTTGGCTATCTGATTGGATTCAAGTTCCTCGGCATAGGCCGTCAGACTGCGGACGTCGTCACGGAGCCGGCGTGACAGCTCCCGGGAAAACAGCCAAAAGCCCGTCAGCACGCCAAACAGCGCCAGCAGCAGCGCCACCAGCGGAATACCCAGGGGCGTATCGGCACCGGCCTCGGCGGCGGGTGCCAGCTCCAGCGTCCACAGCGGACTGCCGGTCGCGAGCCGGCGCATCAGCGCCGGATCACCGGGGCTGCCGCCACTGGCCAGCACCTGCACACTGCCACCGGGAAATTGCTGCAGCAGGCGCCACTGGCCAACGTTCGCCGGCGGCGTGGCCCAGCCCTGCAAGACGTCCGGCAGTGCTTCCACCAGCACGGCGCTGCCGAGCAGCTGATCGCCACGGCGGATGGGCTGAGCGCTGTAGACCAGCCAGCGATCCCTTACGCGATAGGCTTCCGGCGGGGTCCGCTGGCCGCTTTCCAGGCGCTTGAGCAGATCGAGGGCGGCATAGTTGAGGGGACCGGGGCGATCGTCCTCGATCTGGCGCATGCCGGCCGGCACCACCAGCACATCGACCACGCCAAGGCGCTCGCGCAGCTGGCTTTCCGCCGCCGCACGCGCCGCGGGGTCATCGCCCTGCAAGGCCTGCAACACCAGGGCATCCCCGGCGACGCCCTGCAGCCGGCGGGTCAGGCCGACCAGCAATTGATTGAGAGAGGCCGCCTGGGCCTGCAGCGCCTGGTCCGCCTGCTGCTCCTGATTGCGCGCGCCCTGCGGCTGCAACACCAGGAACCACAGCAGCAACGCGGCCAGCAGCAGGCCGGCGAGCGCCAGCAGCAGCCCCGCGCCCAGGCCGGGCAAAACCGCGACCCGGGGAGCCGCCTTGCGCACATCCTTGCCGTTCTTGCCCCTTGCCATGCCGTTCTTCTCCTTTATGTCACGGCGCGTCTTGCGTGTCTGGCGTCAGCGGGTACCGGAGTGTCCGAAGCCGCCAGCGCCCCGCTCGGTCTCGGTAAAGCTGTCGACGATATCGAAGTGCGCCTGGACCACAGGTACGAGCATCAGCTGGGCGATACGTTCGCCCACGCTCACGGTGAAGGTGGTCTGGCCGCGATTCCAGCAGGAGACCATCAGCTCGCCCTGGTAGTCCGAGTCGATCAGGCCGACCAGGTTGCCCAGCACGATGCCGTGCTTATGGCCCAGACCCGAGCGCGGCAGGATCAGCGCCGCCAGCGACGGATCGGCCACATGGATGGCGAGCCCGGTGGGGATCAGCACGGTCTGCCCCGGCTCCAGCAGCAGATCCTCCTGCAGCATGGCGCGCAGGTCGAGGCCGGCCGAACCGGGAGTGGCGTAGGACGGCAGCGGGAAATCGCGCCCCAGGCGCGGGTCGAGGATCTTGGCTTGAAGGCTATGCATGGGTCTGGGCAGTGTCTTTCAGGTGGGTGGAAATCAGAGCGATGAGTTGCCGGGCGATCTTGCCCTTGCTGGTCTGCTCGAAGCGGATCTCGTGCAGGCCACGGTCGATCACGGTGACCGCGTTGTCTTCGCTGTTGAAACCGATGGCCGGGTTGGCCACGTCGTTGGCGACGATGAGGTCGAGATTCTTGTCACGCAACTTGCGCTGGGCGTACTCCAGCAGATTCTGGGTTTCCGCGGCGAAGCCGACGCTGAAGGGCCGATCCGGGCGCCCCGCCAGGGTGGCGAGGATGTCCGGGTTGCGCACCAGCTCCAGCAGGAGACCGTCACCGCGGGTGGGGTCCTTCTTCAGCTTGTGCGGCGCGATGACCTCGGGACGATAGTCCGCCACCGCCGCCGAGGCGATGAGCACGTCGCAGGGCATCAGCGCCTCGCAGGCGGCCAGCATGTCGCGGGCGCTGATCACGTCGATGCGCTCGACGCGATCGGGGGTTGGCAGATGCACCGGGCCGCTCACCAGGCTGACGCGCGCGCCCGCCTCCGCCGCCGCTTCCGCCAGGGCGAAGCCCATGCGGCCGGAGCTGTGGTTGGTGATGTAGCGCACCGGGTCGATGTTTTCCTGGGTCGGGCCGGCGGTGATGACCACGTGGCGACCGGTCAGGTCGAGGCGCTGGAAGCAGTCGGCGGCGAGCTGGGCAAGGTCGGTGGCTTCCAGCATCCGGCCGGGGCCGACGTCGCCACAGGCCTGGCTACCGCTGGCCGGACCGAACAGCTTGATGCCACGACTGCGTAGGAGCTCGGCATTGGCCTGGATGGCCGGATCGCGCCACATGGCCTGGTTCATGGCCGGTGCCAGGGCGACCCGGGCATCGGTGGCCAGCACCAGCGTCGTGAGCAGATCGTCCGCCACGCCCTGGGCCAGGCGCGCCATCACATCGGCGGTGGCCGGCGCGACCAGCACCAGATCGGCCCAGCGGGCCAGTTCGATATGACCCATGGCTGCTTCGGCGGCCGGGTCCAGCAGATCAAGATGCACCGGCAGACCCGACAGTGCCTGCAGGGTCAGCGGCGTGATGAATTCGCGTCCGCCGCGGGTCAGTACTACCCGCACCTCGGCACCCTGATCCTTGAGGCGGCGCACCAGCTCGGCGCTCTTGTAAGCGGCGATGCCACCTCCGACGCCCAGCACGATGCGTTTACGATGGAGCCGCTGCATATAGCCTTTCCGTTTTCGAACCGTCTAGAACGGGCATCGCACGGCCAATCGAGGCCTGCGCGCACCCGCGAATGATCCGGTTAAGATAGCACAGCGCCTGCAGGACGCAGGCACCCCGCCAGACAGGGAGCGCCCCATGAGCATCAAGGATTGGCCGGCCCAGGAACGGCCGCGGGAGAAACTGCTGGCACAGGGCGCCCAGGCCCTCACCGACGCCGAACTGCTGGCGATCTTCTTGCGCACCGGCGTGGCCGGCAAAAGCGCGGTGGACCTCGCCCGCCAGTTGCTCGGGGAATTCGGCAGCCTGAGGGCCCTGCTGGAGGCCGACCTCGCCGCCTTCAGCGCCCACCTCGGCCCGGCCAAGTTCAGCCAGTTGCAGGCAGTCCTGGAAATGGGCCGCCGCCACCTGGCCGAAGGCCTCAGGCGCGACTCGGCGCTGGAAAGCCCCCAACAGGTCCGCGACTATTTAAAGGCGCGCCTGCGCCACGAACCCCACGAAATCTTCGGTTGCCTGTTCCTCGACACCCGCCACCGGGTGCTGGCCTTCGAAGCCCTGTTCCACGGCACCATCGACGGCGCCAGCGTCTACCCCCGCCAGGTGGTCAAGCGCGCCCTCGCCCACCACGCCGCCGCCGTCATCCTCACTCACAACCACCCCTCCGGCATCGCCGAACCCAGCCAGGCCGACCGCCTGCTTACCACGCGCCTGAAGGACGCCCTGGCGCTGGTCGATGTGCGGGTGCTGGATCATTTCATCGTCGGGGATGGAGAGCCCTTGTCGATGGCGGAATATGGGTGGCTTTAGCTATTGAATCTAATGCTTTTAAAACTATTTAGAGAAATGGTTAAAAAATTTTTTATTTTGGGTCATTTTTGTTGGAACAGTTACTAGCATCATCCTTGAAAATTATAAATTTTTCTGGGCCTAAATTTGTAGGCCCTAGCAAATGCTTTCTTACTTTGCTTAAGACCTGTCTGACATCAGGCGCATCTGGAGAATGTGAAAGCACTGCAGAGAGGTCCTCAAGAATTTCATCAGGAAGCCACAAAAAAGCTTCGAAAGTCAGCAAATTTAGCTTTTTTCGGCTCTCCGGACATGAAAAACACTCCGATAAAAGATCAACAATCTTTGCGGCTCTATCTCTGATTTGAATTTCTCTTTTTAACTCTTCGATGGCCTTGACTTGATCTCTAATTATCTCATCCTTGATGCGTTAAAAATCCTTTGAATACTCGTGATCTATAATCGCCCTCAAGCGATTTTCAATCTGGGTTTTTCCTAAAAACCCTATAAGAAAGGTACTTAGACCCACCCCAAACAAGGAGCATACAAAAGACCAGAACCCTTTTATTTCAGCATCCAAGATGGCATAAGAATCTTGTTATAACGTAAGCGTCCGGGTAAGTCACCGTAAGCTCCTGACATCATCCGGTTCTAGCGTCCCGCGTGAGATCCCTACCGGCCCGGCCACCATCTGTCAGGTATGCTTCCACCATTCCCTTCCGTAACTTTTTTTGACACCCCCAAAGCCTCCCAGTATCGTCCTTCCTCCCTCCTTTCCGGCTACCTCTGCCGTGAACCGCCCAGGCGTTAACTCGCGAAGCGGTCATACAAGTTGCCGACACTTTTACGGTCGCTATCTACTAGCGCGCCTCATTTCCGATATCAAGTGTAAAGGATGATTCTATGATCATTCGTCAGGCTACTAACGCCGGCCATCCGCAACTGCTCAACATTTGGCTGCGCTCCGTTCGCGCCACACATCACTTCCTGCAAGAATCCGATATCGAGGCATTGCTTCCTCAGCTCCGCGATATTTACCTACCCGCTGTTGAATTATGGGTTATGGTAGATGCCGAGGACTGCCCGCTAGGGTTCATCGGGCTCAATGAAAACCACGTAGAGATGCTCTTTATCGAACCAGATCTTCGAGGGAAAGGGATTGGCCGCGCACTGCTGGATCATGCCCGCAGTTTGCGCAGTCAGATGAGTGTTGATGTGAATGAACAGAACCCTGAAGCGGTAGGGTTCTATTTACATTACGGATTTGTTCAAACAGGTCGTTCTCCGCTGGATGGCGAGGGCCGCCCCTTCCCCTTGCTGCACTTGAGCCTGCCCGGCTAGAACTGTAGTAGTGAATCGCTCGCCTTTAAAGCGGGAGTTCGGAAGGTGAATTCGCCGGACGCTTACGTTATAACCCTATACGAGTTTTTTTATTCTACTTTCTAACAACCCCGGAAACCTCGTATACCACGTCTGATTCAATGGCGACGGATGCGGCAGTGGATAGAGCGTCAGCGTCTTGCAGCTGCCCTCTTCCGTTTCAAGGGTGACCTCTATACTGCTGTCGAAACGCTCTTCACTCTTCCAGAAGGCTTCCAACCGGGTGCGCTCTTCCTTGGATTGGCCGATGCCGAACCAGAGGAAGGCTTCGCGGCCGAGGGTGATAAGCTGGGTGCCGTGCCAGTGCTCTATCAGCAGGCGGCGCATCAGGGGGTGGAAGGTCTTTTTCACCCGTTCCGACCAGGCTTTGTTGCCGAGCGGTTTGTAGGGCACGGTGTTGGCCCAGAAGAATTGCTGGCTCAGGCTGCGGGTGGCTTCGAAGTCGGCCGGGGGCTGGCCGTGCAGGTGTTTGTAGAGAACCTTGCGGGCGATCTGGCCGCCGCTGCCGATGAAGGGTTCGCCGTACTTCACCTCGTCCCGCCCCGGATCGCGACCGAAGAAGCCCAGGGGTGCATCAAGATCGCCCAGACCGATGATGGGGTCCAGCGGGTCCTTGGCGAATTGTTCATAGACCGGAAGATCGACACCTGGAAGATCGGCAGCGAGCTGGCGAAAGGCTTCGCGCTCTGCGGAAGACAGCGGCATGCAACAGGTCTCCATCGAGGAATTAATCCCTCCTGTAGAGCGCTACGCTGCGGGTGACGTTCCGTAACGACTGGCGGAGCGGCAGCCCTGGGACGATAGGGTAAACTGACCGGCTCGAACGACCCCTCAAGGTGAATCCCGTTGATCAATCTGCTACGCAACGGCCTCGGCCAGGTGATCGTCGGCCTGGATCTGGTAACCCGGCCGCGAAAGCTCCAGCGCCCTGAGCAGGCCCAGGCGGCCATCGAGGCGGAGCTGGCGAATCTGTCGCTCTATCAGTTCCAGGCCTGTCCCTTCTGCGTGAAGACGCGGCGGGCGCTGCATCGGCTGAACCTGCCGATCCGCCTCAAGGACATCAAGAAGGACCCGCAACTGCGCGCCGAGCTGGAACAGGGCGGTGGCCGGGTGAAGGTGCCCTGCCTGCGGATCGACGAAGGCAGCCAGAGCGTGTGGATGTACGAGTCGGACGACATCATCGCCTATCTGGAGCAGCGCTACGGCGAGCGGCAGCCGGCCTAGAGTCTAGCGGGTGAAGAAGTGTGGACAGGGCTGTGCCACTGTCCACACTACAGGGCTCAAGCTGGCGCCCAGGGCTCAAGCTGGCGCCTTGGTGTGTTGGGCTTCGCTGCGCTCAATCCAACCCACGCCCTCAGAACTCGATCTGCACGTCTCCCTGCGGGATGCTGCAGCAGGACAGGATGTAGCCTTCGGCTTCGTCTTCCTCGGTGATGCCGCCGTTGTGGTCCATGACCACTTCGCCGCTCTTCTTGAGCACCTTGCAGGTGCCGCAGATGCCCATGCCGCAGGCCTTGGGAATGTGCAGGCCGAGTTTGGCGGCAGCGCCGTGGATGGTTTCGCCGGGGCCGATGTTGACGCTCTTGCCACTCTCGGTGAAGGCGATGGTGCACTGGGCTTCCAGGGGAATCGGCGGCAGGTCGGCCGCGGCTTCGGCCTGTTCGGCCGCCTCGACCTTGGCTTCCGGCGGCGTCGCGCCGAAGGATTCCTCGTGGTAGTGGGTCATGTCGAAGTCCAGCTCGCGGAGCATGGTCTTGACGGCATTCATGTAGGGCGTGGGGCCGCAGCAGAAGATCTCGCGATCACGGAAGTCCGGCGCCATCAGCTCCAGCATGCGGCGGTCGAAGTAGCCCCGGTAGCCGGCCCAGGACTCGCCATGCTCGGTGCGCTCGCACACCAGGTTCAGGGCGAAGTTGTCGATCCGCGCGGCCATGTGCTCCAGCTCACCCTGGTAGATGATGTCGCGCGGGGTACGGGCGCTGTGCACGAAGACCATGTCGACGCTGGCGTTGGTGTCGTAGAACCAGCGCGCCATGGACATCACCGGGGTGATACCGACGCCGCCGGAGAGATAGAGCACCTTGTCGGCGGGATAGTCGATGGCGTTGAACAGCCCGACCGGACCATGCACCGCCAGGTTGTCGCCGACCTTGAGATTGTCGTGCAGCCAGTTGGACACCTGGCCACCCGGCACGCGCTTGACGGTGATGGAGAAGCTGTAGGGCACCGAGGGCGAGCTGGAGATGGTGTAGGAGCGCATCACCTGGCGGCCGTCGATCTCCAGTTCCAGGGTCACGAACTGGCCCGGCTTGAAGAAATACATCAGCGGGATTTCGGCGGTGAAGCAGAAGGTGCGTACGTCCCAGGTTTCCTGGATGACCTTGACGCAGCGCACGGGGTGGCGGCCATTGGTCCAGGTCTGGGTGGTTACGGGATTGAGGAAGGTATTCATGACGCACCTCGACTGCCACTGGGGCTATTGGCGGCGATTCTGGGAGGGCCCCACGACCGCCACTTTCCCAATCGCGACATCCACATGTCGATGGCGACCGGCCCAGCAGGGGCAAGGGCTGGGGCGTCGTGAACAGCGTCGGCCATGTCGCCCATGAGCAAGGCCCCCTCCCGGCTCCGGCCCCACACTCCGCCCCAAGCCGAACCTGAATAGCGCGCGACGGGCGAAACCTAGGGTCATTCGGCGGCCCTGCCCCGTCGGCCAATAGCCTTGCAGTACCGTGACCAACCACTTTCGCCACCCGCCGCGGTGGCCACGAGGATGTACGATGGACGTCAGCACCTTGAGTTTGGGCGACCCTCTCGATCCGGCCCGCAAGGCCACGGCCGAGATGCTGCGCACCCGCGAGCGCACCTACTCCCTGCCCCAGCCGTTCTACAACGACGAGCGCCTGTTCCAGATCGACATGCAGGAGATCTTCGGCAAGGAATGGCTGATCGCCGGCATGACCTGCGAGATTCCCACCAAGGGCAACTTCATCACCCTGCAGCTGGGTGACAATCCCATCCTGGTGGTCCGCGGCACCGAGGGCAAGGTGCATGCCTTCCACAATGTCTGCCGCCACCGGGGTTCGCGCCTCTGCGTGAGCGACAAGGGCAAGGTCGCCAAGCTGGTCTGCCCCTATCACCAGTGGACCTACGAGCTGGACGGCCGCCTGCTGTTCGCCGGCAGCGAGATGGGCGCCGACTTCAACATGGCCGACTTCAACCTCAAGCCGATCCACGTCAAGACCGCCGGCGGCTACATCTTCATCTCCCTGGCCGATGAGCCACCAGCCATCGACGATTTCCTGCGTACGCTCGAGCACTACATGGAGCCGTACGACATGGAGAATGCCAAGGTCGCGGTGCGCACCGACCTGGTCGAGCAGGCCAACTGGAAGCTGGTGCTGGAAAACAACCGCGAGTGCTACCACTGCAGCGGCTCCCACCCCGAGTTGCTGAACACCCTGCTGGAGTGGGACGACGTCACCGATCCGCGCGCCTCCCAGGCGTTCAAGGATCAGGTCGCCGCCTGCACCAGTCGCTGGGACGCCGACAACATCCCCTACGCCCATGCCAGCTTCGGCCTGCGCAACCGCATCGTGCGCATGCCGCTGCTCGCCGGGACCGTGTCCATGACCATGGACGGCAAGCCCGGCTGCAAGAAACTCATGGGGCGCATCAAGGACCCGGACCTGGGCTCCATGCGCATCCTGCACCTGCCGCACTCCTGGAACCACTGCATGGGCGATCACATGATCGTCTTCACCGTCTGGCCGCTGGGTCCGACCGAGACCGTGGTGACCACCAAGTGGCTGGTGCACAAGGATGCCGTGGAAGGCGTCGACTACGATCCGGTCAACCTGCGCAAGGTCTGGGATGCCACCAACGACCAGGATCGTCGGCTGGCCGAGGAGAACCAGCGCGGCATCAATTCCAAGGCCTATCAGCCGGGTCCCTATTCAAAGACTTACGAATTCGGCGTGATCAACTTCATCGACTGGTACAGCGAGCGGCTGCTCAACAACCTTGGTGAAGAAGCACCGGCGGCGCACCTGCGTCAGGTCAGCGGCGACTGACGAGTCGCTGAGAAGATCCTTCCGTGGAGCCGCAAGGGCTCCACGGAAGTCTGCAAATGTCCGACCTTTCCTGTACTGCGAGCTTTTGCCGCACCCGTCCTAGAGCCTTTTCGCCAAATCATCACCTAAAGTTGTGACCCTGTTCGCATTCCGAACCCTCCTCCTCGCAGGCCGTCATAACTCTTCGATCCTTGTCCATCGCTACCCGCAACCTGCTGTGCTTTGGCATCCTGGCGGTCCTCGTCGCGGCGCTCGGACTCTTCGGCTGGTATCAGCTGTCCGAGATCCGTCAATTGGGTCATCAGGTGGAGCAGCGCTGCATCCCGACCCTGATCGCGGTCGACAATCTTGGCCTGCTGGTGGCTCGCACCCGCATCGAAACCCTGCGTCTGCTGGCCATGCCCGATGCCCAGACCCTGGCCAGCACCCACCAGAAACTGGACGGCCTGAGCAACGAGGTCCAGGCCATCTTTGGCCGCTATCAGCACGAACTGCTGTCGACGAAGAGCCGCACTGCGCTGGACGAATTGCGCCAGGTGCAGCAGAGCTACATGCAGGGTGTGCAGCAAATCGCCGACCTGGCCGGCGCGGGTCAGCTCGACCAGGCGCGCCGGGTGGTGCAGCAGAGCATGGGCCCGCTGGGTACGCGGATGAACGCCTGCATAGAGACGCTCCGTCAGGCCGTCGAGCAGGACATTCACGCCGCCAGCGCGGATGCCGATGAAGCCTATGCACGCTCCAACAGCGTGACCTGGCTGGCCATCCTGGTGACCCTCACCCTCACCGGCCTGCTGGCCTGGCGTCTGACGCGCAGCGTGGCCAACCCCATCGCCCAGGCGGTAGCGGCGGCCCGCACCATCGCGACCGGAGATCTGACCCAGGCGCTGGACAGCCGTGGCCACGACGAGGCGGCTCAGCTGCTGCAGGCCATGCAGCAGATGCAGGGCCAGTTGCGCGAGACCCTGGGGCATATCGGCGACTCGGCCAGCCAGCTGGCTTCCGCCGCCGAGGAGATGACCGCGGTCATGCAGGAAAGCGCCACCGGCCTGCAACAGCAGAACAACGAGATCGAATCGGCGGCGACGGCCGTCACCGAAATGAGCCAGGCGATCGAGGAGGTCGCCGGCAACGCCTCCTCCACCTCCAATGATTCGCGCCAGGCTGCCGATACCGCCGTTCAGGGGCAGCGTCAGCTGGGCAATACCCTCATTGCCATCGAGGCCCTCACCGAGCAGGTCCTCGGTGCCAGCGCCCGGGCTCGCGAGCTGGAAACCCAGACGCGCGACATCAGCCAGGTGCTGGATGTGATCCGTTCGGTCGCGGAACAGACCAACCTGCTGGCACTGAACGCCGCCATCGAAGCGGCGCGCGCGGGCGAGGCCGGTCGCGGCTTCGCCGTGGTGGCCGACGAGGTGCGCGCCCTGGCCCATCGTACCGGTGAGTCGACTCGCGAGATCGAGGGCATGATCGGCAACATCCAGCAGGGTACCGGCCAGACCGTCGATGCCTTGCTGACCAGCGCCGACCAGGGGCGCCAGACACGCGAGCAAGCGCAATCCACCAATGCCGCCCTGGCCGTCATCGCCCAGTCGGTCGCGGGCATCTACGAGCGCAATCTGGTGATCGCCAGCGCTGCCGAAGAACAGGCCCAGGTGGCGCGCGAAGTTGACCGCAACCTAGTACGCATCCGCGACGTGTCGGTGCAGACCGCGGCGGGTGCCGAGCAGACCCGTGCCTCCAGCCAGCAACTGGCGACGCTGGCCGCGACCCTCAGCGGCCAGGTGCGGCGCTTCCAGTTCTAGCCGTGATCGAGGGTGGCGACTGGCCAGCCCTGCTCGCCCGTCGCCACCCTCTGCGCGAAGATCAGATTTAAGACGAATGACCATCAAGTCACGGCGGCCCTAGCCGTTAAAGGGAGCCTCACTCTTCACCGGGGCTGCCGCCGTGACCTTTCGTTCCTTCTCCCTCGCCATTCGCAGCGTGTTGTGTTTCGGCCTGCTGGCCATCCTCGTCGCCAGTCTGGGCCTGTTTGGCCTGCTGCAACTGTCGCAGATCCGGGCCCAGGGCCAGGTGATCGAAACCAACAACGTGCCCAGCATCGTCGAAGCCGACAACCTTGCCCTGCAACTGGCTCGCACCCGGGTCGAGGTGCTGCGCCTGCTGGCCATTCCGGACGCCGCCACCGTCGCCAACACGCGCAAGAAGATCGACAGCATCAATGCCGACATCGGCGCGGGTTTTGGTCGCTATGAAAAGCTCGTCAGCGGCGATCGCGAGCGCCAGGCCTTCGACGGCCTGCGCCAGATCCATGGCGACTATGTCCGCTACACCGCGCAGCTGGCCGATCTGATCGGCGCCGGCAAGCTCGACGAGGCCCGCAGCCTGATCCAGACCAACATGGCCCAGCTCGGCGTGCAGATGAACGAGCGCACCGAAGCCCTGCGCAAGATCAATCAGGAAGACATCAAGGCCGCCTCCCAGCACTCCGGCGACACCTATGCCCAGGCTACCTCCATCACCTGGATGGTCATCGCCCTGGCTCTGGGTCTGACCGTGCTGCTGGCCTGGCGCCTGACCCTGAGCATGACCCGACCCATCGCCGAGGCCGTGGCCGCCGCCCGGACCATCGCCAGCGGCGATCTGACCCAGACCCTGGATACCCGCGGTCACGACGAAGCCGCCCAGCTGCTGCAGGCCATGCAGCAGATGCAGACCAATCTGCGCGACACCCTGGGGCACCTGGGCCATTCCGCTACCCAGCTGGCCTCCGCCGCCGAGGAAATGACCGCGGTCATGCAGGAGAGCGCCCACGGCCTGCAGCAGCAGAACAGCGAGATCGAGATGGCGGCCACCGCCGTCACCGAGATGAGCCAG
>NZ_WHOV01000070.1:0-11640 GCF_009765395.1 Pseudomonas sp. BAV 4579
CACCCCCCCCCCGGTGCTGGAGCGCATCCAGCAGCTGGAACCGGACTTTGACGAGTGGCAGCTCGAGCGATCCGGGCCGAGGCCCTGCTGCCCATGGGCGTTGCCCATGTCGCGGGCAATCCGGCATTCGCTGCGCCGCCGCCGGTGTCCGCCGCGCCCCCGCTCGCGGCGGAAGCTACCCCCGCGCCCTGGCGGGACATTCCCGCGACCCTGCAGGCTTTCGTGCGGCAACCCCAGCAGGCGGCGGAGCTGCTGCTGGCGCTGGTCGCCAGCCCGTCGGCAACGAGCGGCAGGGCAGGGCAGCGCTGGGCCGACAGCCTGCATCCGTCGCTGCGCCTGCCGGTTGCCCAGCTGACCTTTCCGGCCATCCGCCACTGCCGCGGCCGGTCCTGCGCCAGCTGCTCGTCGACCTCAAGACAGGCTTCGCCGCTGCGCCTGAGCTGGATCTTTCCCGCTACTGCCTGGCGCGCATCATCCAGCGCCAGCTGATCGGCAGTCTGGCGCCCGGGCGTCAGCGACTGTCGGGGCGGGGAATGCTGGCCCAGGCCCGGGCCGCGGTGCTCACCCTCTATGCGGTGGCCGCCGAACAGAATCACCGGGACGTCCAGGCCGCTCGGCGGGCCTTTCTGCTGGCCGTCGCCAGCACCTTTCCCGGCCTGCATTGTGCCTATGAGCCCCCGCACCCCTGGCGTCCGGCGCTGGACGGCGCCCTGGCGCGACTTGCCTTGCTGAGCGTCGCGGCCCGCAGCCTGGTGCTGGAGGGCCTGCTGTGCCTGGTCAAGGCGGACGAGCGCGTCCAAACCTCCGAACTAGAGCTGCTAAGGTTATATTGTACGGTCCTCGAATTGCCGTATCCTGCGTTGGACGAATACCTTGCAGTTGCCGATGACAAGCTGTCGCAAAAAGGTCGCCGTTCAGCTGATACTGGCCATGTGATATCTGATGTGTGATCCATACTGGCGCCCGAGGCGAGTAATCGCCGAGGGATAACGTGGCGTTCATAATTCAGGGATGGAACATGAAGTTCCTCGTGGTAGACGACAGTCGAGCGGTCCAGACCATCATCAAGCGGATTCTGGCGAATACCGGCTACAGGGATATCGAATTGCGCGTGGCGTCCACTGGCGAGGAAGCCGTGGCGCTGCTGGAGAGCTGGACCCCCAACCTGGTGCTCACCGACTGGCACATGCCCGGGATGACCGGTCTGGAATTGCTCCAGGCGATCCGCCAGCGGGTGGGCGCCGATATCCATGTGGGCTTTGTCACCACCGAGTCCTCGGCGCGCAACATCGAGGCGGCCTACCGCAACGGCGCGGCCTTCGTCGTGACCAAGCCCTTCGTCCAGGAAACCCTGCAGCAGGCGGTGCTCACCGTGCTGCAGGACGGCGCCAGTGCCGAGCAGGCCATCGAATCCTCCGGTCGCGAGAGCCTGCCGATCCCGACCCGCTTCAATCCCGATCCACAGCGCATTCGCCAGTTGCTCGGTCTGTCCTCCATCGTCTGCCAGATCGAGCCCATGGCGCCGATCCCGGTTGATCGTCTGGCCTTGCCCTATGTGATCGGCATCTATGGCCACCCGCAGAGCAAGGCGCTGGAGGCCGTCTGCCTGCTGGACCTCAATGCGGCCTGCATTCTCGGTGGCGCTCTGGCCGGGCTCTCGCCCGCCGCCATCCATGCGGCCATTGCCAGTGCGACCCTGAGCCGCGAGATTTACGAGAACGCCACCGCCTTCCTCGCCGACCTCAGCGGCATGATCTCCGCCGGCAAGGGCGGGGCGCCGCTGGTGCTGAGCACCAGCCATCTGGTGCAGAAGCCCTTCGAAAAGCTCTACAGCCTCTGGCGGCAGAACAATGGGCGCGCCGACTTCAGTCTGTCCTTTCCCGGGCTCGGCGACGGTTTCATCGCCTTCCTGTTGAGCTAGGCAATGAACGACTCGCGCTTCGTCGAATGGGGTTTCCTGCTGGTCACCCTGTCCAACGTCCTGCTCATCGCCCTGGTCCTGACGCTGCTCTGGCAGCGGCTCTTTCCGCGCCCCGGGGCGACTGTCGAGGAAGGTGAGGCTGCCGAGTCTGGTGAGCTACTGCCGCTCACCAGCCAGGCCGAGACCGCGGCCAGCCTGATCGACGCGGCGCGGCAGGCGGATGTCGAGCCCCTGGGCCAGGCCATGAGCAACAGCCTGGACCTGGTGGGCCGTCTCGACGGGGTCGAGGGCGATGACTATCCGGACTGGAAAAAGACCAACCAGCCCTATATCGACGACCTGCTGGCCCATCGCGAGAATCTCGAATTCAAGTTGGACGACCTCAAGTCCAAGCTGGACCGGGCGCACAAGCTGGTCACCAATCTGCACGTGCAGAATCGCGAGATGCGCGGCGCGGAGGCGAAGCTCCAGCGCCTGAGTCTCGAGCATGACCGGGTCCAGGGCACCCTGCTGGATATGCACCGCGAGCGCGATCAGCTCAAGGCGACGGTTCAGCGACTCGGCGAAGACCTGCTGCGGCTGCGACAGCAGCCGACCACCCCGGCCGTTGCGGCCTCCCCCGAGGTGGATGGGCACCTGCAGGAGGAGCTGGAGACCCTGCGGGAAAGCCTCGAAGCAGAACGGGCGAAGCTGTCGCGGACCCTGGTGGAAAAGGAATTCATCGAGCAGGTGTTCATCGATACCGATGCCGTGACCGACAGCTACCAGGCCCTGCAGCACGAGCATGCCGCGCTGCAGGAGCAGCTGCAGGCGCTCCAGGCCCGCCTGGAGTCCGCTCAGTCGCGGTAGAGGGCGGCGAGGATGGCCTCCGGAAAAGGCCCGCTCATGCCGGCGATCGCGGTATTGGTCAGGATCACCACGCTCAGCTCTCGCGCCGGATCGATGAACCAGGCATTGCCGTAGACGCCGCCCCACTGCAGGGTGCCGGGCGCCTGCGGGGTCCTGGCCACCCGGGCATCGCGCAGTACCGCCGCGCCCAGGCTGAAACCCCAGCCCGGCGCATCGTCGCGTTGCAGTCCCGGGATCTGGTCTTCCATGATCAGGCGCTGGCTGGCCAGCGTGAGCAGCTTGCCCTGGCGGAGCGCTTCCAGAAAGGCGAGATAGTCGCCCGCGCTGCCCTGCATGCCACCACCGCCCGAGGGGAAGGCCTGCGCCGAAAGGGCACGCGCCGGCGAATAGAGAATGCCACCCTTGGGCATGGGCAGCAGATAGGGCTCGCTCATGGGCTCGGGGCGCGGATAGCCATCGCGATAGGCGGTGGCCAGGCGCTCGGCGTCGCTGACGTGGAAGCTCAGGTCGTGCAGGCCCAGCGGTGCGGCCACCTCCCGCTGGACGACCTCTGGCAGGGGCTGCCCGGTCGCGGCCGCCAGCACGCCGCCCATCACGTCCAGTCCGAGGGAGTAGCGCCACTGGGTGCCCGGCTTGAAGTCCAGCGGCACACCCGCCAGGCGCCGCAAATTCTCTTCCAGGGTCAGGGGAGACCCATCCAGGCCGTCGGATACCCCGGCGCGGTGATAGGGTCCGTTCGAATCTTCGCCGAAGCCGTAGTGCAGGCCGGCGGTATGACTGAGAAGCTGCGCCAGGGTGGGTACCGCCGGGGTGCCGTCGGCCAGCCGCGGGGTGAAGTAGGGCAGGTAGCGACTGACCGGGGCCTGCAGATCCAGGCGTCCCTGGTCCGCCAGGCGCAGGGCCGCCACGGCCACCAGCGGCTTGGTCAGGGAGGCGAAGCGAAACAGCTGGTCTTCGCGCATCGGCCGCTGGGCTTCGCGATCGGCGAAACCGACCGCGCGGCGGTACACCACCCGGCCTTGGCGGGCGACCATGACCACGGTGCCGACGATGCGCTGCTGGGCGACGGCGCGTTCCAGGATCGGATCCAGGCGGGCGGCGAGGGTGGCGTCCTCGGCCTGGGCGAGGTGTGTACTCAGGCCGAGGCCGAGTGCGCTGGCGAGCAGTAGGGAAGACATCTGGTTTAAGCTCCTGGCGAAACGCCGGCGGCTGGACCGGCCAAAGGGAGGAATCCTCGCATGATTCGCGACATTTTGAAGATGGGCGATCCGCGCCTGCTGCGGGTGGCACCGCTGGTGGCGGCCGAGCGCTTCGGCTCGGCCGAGCTGCACGGCCTGGTCCAGGACATGTTCGACACCATGGCCGCCGCCGCTGGCGTGGGCCTCGCGGCGCCCCAGATCGGCGAGGATCTGCAACTGATGGTCTTTGGCTTCGAGCGCAATGTCCGCTATCCCGAGGCGCCGCCGGTGCCGCTGCAGGTGCTGATCAATCCGCGGATCGAGGTGCTGGACGCCCACGAAGAACTCGGCTGGGAAGGCTGCCTGTCGATTCCCGGACTGCGCGGCGAGGTGCCGCGGCCACGGCGGATCCGCTACCGCGGCGTGGATGGCGATGGCCGCGCCGTCGACCAGGAAGCCGAGGGTTTTCATGCACGGGTGGTCCTGCACGAATACGATCACCTCATCGGCCGCCTCTATCCGTCGCGGATCCAGGATTTTGCCCGCTTCGGCTTTACCGAGGTGCTGTTTCCCGAGCTGACGCCGGACGCCCGGCGCTAGGCGCCGGCGGTCTCCAGCTGCGCCCTGACGGCCGCCGCCAACTGGGCGAAGGGCACCGCACCATCCAGTGCCCGAGCCGCTTCGACAGGTGCTCCAGCGGAGCGCAGCAGCAGCGTCGGCACGGCGGTGATGCCCAGGGCTTCGGCGCGATCCTCGGCATGCAGCACCAGGTCGGTGTGATCGCCACGGGCAAGACTGGCCTTCAGCGCCTCGCTGTCCAGACCCGTGCGCCGCGCCAGCTCGAGCAGTACGTCCAGCTCACCGATATCGCGGCCCTCTTCGAAGAACGCCTGGAAGACCGCCAGATGGAAGGCGTCGAAGCGATCATGCTCGCGGGCGAATTCCGCCGCCTCCAGCGCCAGGCGACTGCGCGGTTGCACCGGCGGTAGGCGCAGCACCATGCCGTACTCCGCCGCCATGGGATAGACGGCGCGATCCCAGGTCCGACGCATGTAGTCGCCGGTAGGATCGAGGGTAGGGGTGGGCTCGGGACGCAATTCGAAGGCATGCCATTCGATGGCCAACTGGTCGCCGAATTCCTCCTGCAGACGCGCCAGCTGGGGCAGCTCCAGGTAGCAGAAGGGGCAGACGTAATCGCTCCAGACATCCAGACGAACACGCGGGGTGGCGGTCATGGCAGTGCTCCGGAAGGGCATGGTGTCCGTCGGACCGCAGCGGGGCCCGGATGTTCGGTACCGGTGTCGATATCCCTGAACCATCTGGCACCCGATCAGGCCCTGCGGCTTTGAAGGATCGCGGTCCACGACCCGCTACCCCTTCATATCCGGAAACGGAATGCCACCGGTCAATTACGTGAAATGGGCGGCGATCCGCGCTCCAGACGCTTGCCTTGAACCTGTTTCAGACCCCAGGTTCCTATGGCGACATTCCTTCTTTCACGCGCTAAGGACTATCACCTTGGGCTATTTCCACCGCATCCTGACATTCCTTCGGCAAACCTTCACCTACGTCGGCTGGTCGGTCTTCTGGCTGCTGCTGTGGGACATCGCCGTTACCGCTGACTACATGCTGCTGGTCGAGCAACGGGCGCAGTTGCCCAATATCCCCCTGACGCTGATCGGCTCGGCGCTGATCGTGCTGACCAGCTTCCGCAACACCAGCGCCTACCAGCGCTGGTGGGAGGCGCGCACCCTCTGGGGCGGCATGGTCAACAGCTCGCGCAGCTTCACCCGCCAGGTGCTGACGCTCATCGACGACGGTGACGAGCATTTCAATGCGATCAAGACGGTGCTCATCGAGCGCCATCTCGCCTATGTGCGCTGCCTGGCCTGCCAGCTCAGCGGCGATCCGCTGCCCAAGGAAGTCCGTACCTACCTGGGCAAGGAGGAGTGGTCGATGCGCAAGGAGACCAACAACTTCGCCAATGCCATCCTCAGCGGCTCCTCCAGCCTGATCGCCCTGGAATACCGCGCCGGTCGCCTGGACAGCATCCGCCTGGAGCGACTGGAAGCCACCTTCGTCGACATGTCCAACTGGCAGGGCGGCATGGAGCGCATCGCCAACACGCCCTTGCCCTATCCCTATGTGAACTTCCCGCGGCTGTTCATCTTCCTGTTCTGCGTGCTGATGCCCATCGGTCTGGTGGAAAGCCTGCAGTGGTATACCCCGCTGGCCTCCACGGTGGTGGGCTTCATCTTCCTGGCCATGGAGAAGGTCGGTACCGATCTGCAGAATCCTTTCCAGCGCAGTCGGCACCAGATCACCATGGGCACCATCTGCAACACCATCGAAGGCAACCTGCGCACCATGCTGCGCGATGCGCGCGGGGGCTACGCCTCGGTCAGCGATATCGTCCGGGATTCGCGGCTGACTTCACCGGAGCGGGATTCCGTCTGAGCAGCGCCCGGTGCCTGGCGGTCGCCGGCACCGGGCACGCGCCTCATTTGAAATCCCACTGCATCTGCGCCGGGATGCTGATGTTCCGCGAGGAGTGCACGCAGACATCCAGGTAGTCGGTGAAGCGCGGCGGAGCGGCGATGCCTTCGTCGAGCAGACGCTGGTTGTCGAACAGGTAGTTCAGATCGGCGAAGCCACCGTACAGCTTGAGCGCCCGCAGCACCAGGCGCGGATTGGCCGGGCCGATGCGTTCGTTGAAGTCGGCGGCCAGCTCCTTGAGATCGGCGCTGTCCACCTGGCGATAGCGCTCGCCGACCGGGGCGTCGCCCATGGCGCCGGCATAGGCCTCGTCGATTTCGCCGAAGGTGCAGGCGCCGGCGTTGCCCGCGGAGATGTGGTACAGGCTGTAGTTCAGCCTGGGCTTGAGCGCCAGTTCCACCAGGGCTTCGGCGCAGTAGTCCACTGGAATGACATCGATCTGCTCATCGAGGCCGCAGGTGAAGCGTTCCAGGGCGAAGCCCATGCGGAACACCCAGAAGATGCTGCCCGACGCCTTGCAACCCGAACGACGGTGGCCCACCACGATGGAGGGGCGCGCCACCACCAGGGGCAGCAGCGGCAACTCGTTGCGCAGCTTGAGTTCGATGGCCGCCTTGGAGGCGGTGTAGTCCACCAGTTGCTGGTCCGGTTCGGGGAAGTCCCAGGTCTCGGCGACCGGTGACTGGCGCTGCGGACCGCAGGCCATAGCGGTGCTGACGTGCAGGAAGCGCTTCAGGCGCCGCGACTGGGCGCACGCCTCGGCCAGAGCGAAGGTGCCTTCGACGTTGACCGGCCAGATCTTCGGATTGCGCGAGAAGGAGGCGACCGCCGCGCAGTTGATGACCTCGTCCAGCGTCTGCAGGAGCGGCTTGGCGGCGTCGATCCAGTGGGTGTCGAGCAGGTCGCCGCAGAGGATCTGCTCGGGCTTGAGCAGGGCCGCCAGGCGCTCGTCGATGTCATGGACGCGCAGATTCTGCAGCAGGCGCTCCAGGCCTTCCGCCGGGGTGGCGGCACGGACCAGGAAGCTCAGCCCTTCGACATGGCCCAACTCCAGCAGGCGCAGGGTGACGGCGCCGCCGAGAAAGCCGGTGGCACCGGTAACGAGAATGCGGCGCGGCGCGGCGGTGAATTGAATGGAAGAGACGGGAAGCGACATGGCAGAGGCCCTGGTTGGCGGAACGTGGGCGTACCTTAAGGCGCGTCGCTGAAGGATTTATTAAGGCAGGGGAACCCCTTAAGCCTGGCGTCTTTCTAGATACCTGAGCGTAACGACCGATAACCGCCTGGAGACCCCCATGGAACTTCCCGTTCACGATCTGACGACCCTCTTCGAGCAACTGGGCCTGGACTCCGATCCGGCTGCCATCGACGACTTCATCGCCAGCCATTCCCCGCTGCCCGACGCGGTCAAGGTGTCCGAAGCCGACTTCTGGTCGCCGGCGCAGAAGGCCTTTCTCAAGGACGAGATCATGGGCGACGCCGACTGGGCTCCGATCGTCGACGAGCTGAACGTCCGTCTGCACAGTCATGACTAAAGCTACAGGGCTGGGAGTATTCAGCCCTGCAGACCCCTTCCTGTCCGGAGATTTGCCATGAATGCCGTCCATGCCCAGCAGCAGCCCAACGATCCGCCCGTCGCCGACGAAGAAGACGAGGTGAGCGAGGAACAGCTCGACGAATCCGTCGAGGAAACCTTTCCCGCAAGCGATCCCATTTCGCCCTGATGGTTTCCTGGCGCCGTTTCGGCGGCGCTGTCCCTACCCCTGATCCGCCTTTCTGGCATACTCGTCGTGCCGTTTTCCGCCGTTGACCAGCCTTTCCCGCCCCGACTGCTAAGGTAATTGCGTCGCGCACGCATCGCGACCGGGATCGCACGGGCGATCCAATGGATCGTTCAACGCAGGGAATCCCATGATCAAGACCTTCTTCGCCACCCTGGCCGGCTCGTTCTTTGCCCTGGCCGTGCCCCTTGCCGTGGCCGAGCCCATCGTCATCAAGTTCGCCCATGTGGTGACGGACGATACCCCCAAGGGCCGTGGAGCCCTGCAGGTACAGAAGCTGGTGCAGGAGCGGCTGGCCGGCAAGGTCCGGATCGAGGTCTATCCCAACTCCAGCCTGGTGGGCGATGCCGACGAGCTGGAGGCCCTGCGCAGCAATAGGGTCCAGCTGCTGGCACCCTCGGTTTCCAAGCTCAACGCCCTGGCCAAGCCGCTCAGGGTCTACGATCTGCCCTTTCTGTTCGACAACATCGAGGCGGTCAAGCGCTTCCAGCGCCGCGACAAGAGCCGCGAACTGCTGGGCAGCCTGGTCCCCCACGGCATCACCGGGCTGGCTTACTGGAACAACGGTGGCCGGCAGCTCTCGGCCACGCGGGAAATCCACGTCCCCGCCGACCTCAAGGGCCTGACCTTCCGCGTCGAGTCCTCCGATGTGCTGGCGGCCTACTACCAGCAACTGGGCGCCCAGGCGGTCAAGCTCCCCTTCGCCCAGGTCTACGACGCCTTGCGCACTGGCAAGGTACAGGGGGCGGAAAATCCCTGGTCGAATCTCCTGGGGCAGAAGATCAATACCGTGCAGCCCTATATCGTCGAGGACAACCACAGCTTCCTCACCTATATGCTCATCACCAACACCACGTTCTGGAACGGGCTGCCCTTCGAGATCCGCAGCGAACTGGAGGCCATCCTCGAAGAGGTGTCCCAATCGGTGAACCGCGATGCCGAAGCCATCAACGCCAGGGCACGCGAGCGGGTGGCGGCAGCCAATACCAGCAAGATCTTGGTGCCGACGGCTGCCGAGCGCGATGCCTGGCGCGCGGCGGTGGCGCCCCTGATCAAGCGGTATGAAAGCGAAGTGGGCAGCGACGTCCTGCGCGCCGCCGAGGCCGCCAATCGGCGCTGAGAATGCACGGGCGTCCACCCCGGATTTGCGGCAAACTGGCACGGCGTCATCCTGACAACAAGAGGAATAGCCGTGCAGCACGCGGTCATCAGCGGTAGTGGGCTCTATACGCCGCCCGAAAGCATTTCCAACGACGAGCTGGTTGCGTCCTTCAATCAGTGGGCTGGCCAGTGGAATGCCGAGCATGCCGACGCCATCGCCCAGGGCAGCCTGGCGCCCCAGCCGGAATCCAGCGCCGCCTTCATCGAGAAGGCCTCCGGCATCCGCAGCCGCCATGTGGTCGACAAGGCCGGCATCCTCGATCCGGCGCGCATGGTGCCGCGCATTCCCGAGCGTTCCAACGACGAGCCCTCGATCCTCTGCGAGATGGGGGTCGCCGCGGCGCGCGAGGCCCTGGACCGCGCCGGGCGGACGGCCGCCGACATCGACGGCGTCATCGTCGCCTGTTCCAACCTGCAGCGCCCCTATCCGGCGGTAGCCATCGAGGTCCAGGCCGCACTGGGTATCCAGGGCTACGGCTTCGACATGAACGTCGCCTGCTCCTCGGCGACCTTCGGTCTGCAGACCGCGGCCAACGCCGTACAACTGGGCCAGGCGCGGGCGGTACTGGTTATAGATCCGGAGATCTGCACCGGCCATTTGAATTTCCGCGACCGCGACAGCCATTTCATCTTTGGCGATGCAGCCACTGCCCTGGTGGTGGAGCGCGCCGATCAGGCAACCTCGGCGCACCGCTACGAGATCCTCGGGACCCGGCTGTTCACCCAGTTCTCCAACAACATCCGCAACAACTTCGGCTTTCTCAACCGCGCGGCGGAAGAGGGCATGACCCACCCGGACAAGCTGTTCGTCCAGGAAGGGCGCAAGGTGTTCAAGGAGGTCTGCCCGCTGGTGGCCGAGCTGATCGCCAATCACCTCGCCGAGCTGGATATCCCTGTCGAGCGGGTCTCGCGCTTCTGGCTGCACCAGGCCAACCTGGCGATGAACCACCTCATCGTCAAGCGCCTGCTGGGGCGCGAACCCGAGCCTGGCGAGGCGCCGGTCATCCTCGATACCTACGGCAACACTAGCTCGGCCGGCTCGGTCATTGCCCTGCATCTGCACCACGAGGATCTGGCCAGTGGCAGTCTGGGCGTGCTCAGCTCCTTTGGCGCCGGTTACTCCATTGGCAGCGTGGTGCTGCGCAAGGTCTGATCGACGGCAGGAGTCTTCCCGGGAGGACCGTTGTCGGACCTGGGAAGACCTCTTGAAATAGGAAGACCCCGTGCCGCCAGGAAGCCTGCTCCAGGTCCAGCTGCGTCAGCTGCGCCCCACCCAGCCCGCGATCGGTCACGACCAGGTGCTGTACAAGCTTGGCAAGTACGCCTGCGACCGGCGCAAGCTGTTCGACGACTACTGCGAAGCCAACGGCCAGCACCTGAGTGGCGGTTTTCAGCCCAGCACCAGTCTGCGCTCGGCCGGTGACGCCTTGGGCATCAAGCCGCCCGGCACCTATCCGGACGAAATGAAGACCGTGGTCATCGGACCAGGACAGCAGCTCTACCTCACCGATGGTCACCACACCTTTTCCGCCTTCTGGGAACACCCCGGCGGGGGCCCGGAAACCTCGGTGTGGGTCAGGGTCACCGACGATTTCAGTGGCGCGGCGAGCATGGCCGAGTTCTGGATTCGCCTGCTCGACGAGCGCAAGGCCTGGCTCAAGGACCCCCAGGGGCGTCCGATCCTGCCCGAGCAGCTCCCGGAAACCCTGGGCCTCACCGCAATGGCCGACGATCCCTACCGCGCCCTGGTGTATTTCACCCGCCAGATCGGCTACGACAAGCCGCGTACCCCGGACGGTCGGGTGCTGCCGTCGGAATTCCTCGAGTTCTACTGGGCCGAGTGGCTGCGCATGCTGCTGCCCCTGCAGGGCTACGATCTCGACGATCGCAAGAGCTACGCCAAGGCCGTGGAGCAAGCCGCCCGTCTGATGGTGGCCAACCCCGGCATGCTGATCGGCAGTTCGGGGCGCACGGCGCTGGAGATGGGTGGCTATCGCGCCTTGGACAAGAAGGTCCTGCGCAAGCTCTCCGCCAGCGACGGCAAGTTCACCTACCTGCTGGCGGCCCGCGCCCAGCGTGCCGCCCTGTCCCGGGCGATCTAGCCGTTTTGCGGCTTAAGTGTCTGTTACTAGCAGGTTTTTTTCTTATTGGTGTTGACAGGGGAGGCCGGGCCTCTTAACATGCGCCCCGTCCTGACCGACGGGGCTATAGCTCAGCTGGGAGAGCGCTTGCATGGCATGCAAGAGGTCGACGG
>NZ_WHOV01000071.1:0-18440 GCF_009765395.1 Pseudomonas sp. BAV 4579
AGATGTGTATAAGAGACAGGGCCTGGACACCCGTCACGGCACCATCCTCAGCCTGGAAGGCATCGAGGTCAGCTTCGACGGCTTCAAGGCCCTGCGCGATCTCAATCTCTACATCGGCGTCGGCGAATTGCGCTGCATCATCGGCCCCAATGGCGCCGGCAAGACCACCATGATGGACGTCATCACCGGCAAGACCCGCCCCGACCGCGGCAGCGCCTGGTTCGGCGAGACCCTGGACCTCACCCGTCTGCAACCGGTGCAGATCGCCCAGGCCGGCATCGGCCGCAAATTCCAGAAGCCCACGGTGTTCGAGGCCCTGACCGTCTGGGAGAACCTGGAGCTGGCGCAACGGACCGACAAGTCGGTCTGGGCCAGTCTGCGCGCGCGGCTTTCCGGCGAGCAGCGCGACCGTCTGGAAGAGGTGCTCACCACCATCCGCCTGCAGGAGTCGCGCGGGCGCACCGCCGGGCTGCTCTCCCACGGCCAGAAGCAATTCCTCGAGATCGGCATGCTGCTGGTGCAGGAGCCGCAACTGCTGCTGCTCGACGAACCCGTCGCCGGCATGACCGACGCCGAGACCGAATTCACCGCCGAGCTGTTCAAGTCGCTGGTGCCCCGGCACTCGCTGATGGTGGTGGAGCACGACATGGGCTTCGTCGGCAGCATCGCCGACCACGTCACCGTGCTGCACCAGGGCCACGTCCTCGCCGAAGGCTCGCTGGACCAGGTCCAGGCCAACGACCAGGTGATCGAGGTGTATCTGGGGCGCTAGTACCGCACTGACCAGCGCCTACCCGTAGGTTGGGTTGAGACGGCCCTATCGTCGAAGCCCAACGCTGTTCCAGGCGGCGCTTTGTTGGGCTTCGCTCCGCTCAACCCAACCTACGTCGGCAGGCCGCCCGGCCTGCCAGAGACCAGACAACCGGCCGAGGCCCCCATGCTCCAGGTCAACGAACTCCATCAGTACTACGGCGGCAGCCACATCCTGCGTGGCCTGTCCTTCGAGGCCCCCGTCGGCGAGGTCACCAGCCTGCTCGGCCGCAACGGCGTCGGCAAGACCACCCTGCTGCGCTGCCTCATGGGCCTGATCCCGGCCAAGCGCGGCAGCGTCACCTGGGAAGGCCAGGACATCACCGTCCGCAAGCCGCACCAGCGGGTGCAGTCCGGCATCGCCTACGTGCCCCAGGGCCGCGAGATCTTTCCGCGCCTCACCGTCGAGGAAAATCTGCTCATGGGCCTGTCGCGCTTTCCCGCCCGGGAAGCCCGCGAGGTGCCCGAATCCATCTACGAACTCTTCCCTGTGCTGCGGCAGATGCGCCAGCGTCGCGGCGGCGACCTCTCCGGCGGCCAGCAGCAGCAGCTGGCCATCGGCCGCGCCCTGGCCAGCCGCCCGCGGCTGCTGATCCTCGACGAACCCACCGAGGGCATCCAGCCCTCGGTGATCAAGGAAATCGGCACCGTCATCGCCCACCTGGCCAAGCGCGGCGACATGGCCATCCTGCTGGTGGAGCAGTTCTACGACTTCGCCAGCGAACTGGCCGACGGCTACCTGGTGATGTCCCGTGGCGAGATCGTCCAGCGCGGTCGCGGGGTCGATATGGAGGCCGAGGGGGTGCGCGGACTGGTGGCGATCTGAGCTACCAGGGCCGATAATCGAACGCTTCCGCAGCCTGCCCTGCCACCCGCGCGACCGACTCGATTGACGGAATTAACCGGCTGGTACATTTTCTCTCCAGTGCCGGGCAGCGCCTGCCCGGCAAGACAACAAGAGAGAAGGCTGTCATGTCCTCCCGTCGCATCCTGGTCCTCAACGGACCCAACCTCAATCTGCTCGGCACCCGCGAGCCCGCCACCTACGGCCACGAAACCCTGGCCGACGTCGCCCGGCTGTGCACCGAGACCGCCGCCGCCGAGGGTTACGAGGTGGACTTCCGCCAGATCAACCACGAAGGCGAACTGCTCGACTGGATCCACGCGGCCCGCGGCGCCTATGCCGGGGTGGTGATCAATCCCGCCGCCTGGACCCACACCTCGGTGGCCTTGCGCGACGCCCTGGTGGCCAGCGAGCTGCCGGTCTACGAGGTGCACCTGTCCAACGTGCATCGCCGCGAAGCCTTCCGTCATCATTCCTATGTCTCGGGCATCGCCGTCGGCGTCATCTGCGGCCTCGGCAGCCAGGGATATCGCGCCGCCATCGCCGCCCTCATCGCCCACCAGGGAAACTGACTCCATGACCGCACCCAAATCCGTCCTCGCCGGCCTCATCGGCGCCGGCATCCAGGCCTCGCTGACGCCCGCCATGCACGAACGCGAAGGCGACGCCCAGGGTCTCAGATACCTCTATCGGCTGATCGACCTGGATGCCCTCGGCCTCGCTGCCGACGCCCTGCCCGAGCTGCTGCAGGCCGCCCAGCGCACCGGCTTCACCGGCCTCAACATCACCTTTCCCTGCAAGCAGGCGATCATCCCGCTGCTTGACGAGCTCTCGCCCGAGGCGCGCGGCATCGGCGCGGTGAATACCGTGGTGCTGGCCGACGGCCGCACCGTGGGTCACAACACCGACTGCCTGGGCTTCGCCGAAGGCTTTCGCCGCGGCCTGCCGGACGTGGCCAAGCGCCTGGTGGTGCAGCTGGGCGCCGGTGGCGCCGGCAGCGCCGTGGCCCACGCCCTGCTCGCCGAGGGCGTCGACCAGCTGTTCATCTTCGACGTCGAGGCCGAGCGTGCCCAGGCGCTGGTGGACAACCTGACCCGCCACTTCGGCCCCGGACGCGCCGCGGTCGGCACCGACCGGGCCGCCGCGGTCGCCGCCGCCGATGGCCTGGTCAACACCTCGCCGGTGGGCATGGCCAAGCTGCCCGGCATGCCACTGCCGGCCGAACTGCTGCACCCCGGCCTCTGGGTCGCCGAAATCATCTACTTCCCGCTGGAAACCGAACTGCTGCGCCAGGCCCGCGCCCTCGGCTGCCGCACCCTGGATGGCGGCACCATGGCCGTGTTCCAGGCGGTCAAGGCCTTCGAACTCTTCAGCGGCCGCAGCGCCGACGCCGACCGCATGCAGGCCCACTTCGCCGAATTGCGCGGGTAGTCCTAAGCGTTGGGCTTCGCTGCGCTCAACCTACGCAGCCCCCGTAGGTTGGGTTGAGACAGCTCCACCGTTGAAGCCCAACAACCCCCCGCCTGACCTGTCGCCCATGAAAAAGGGGAGGCCTCGGCCTCCCCTTTTTCATGCCCTCGCCTCAGCGCGGCATGTTCGGCTGGCGCCGCGACTTCTTGCGCGGACCGCCCTTGGCGTAGCCGGCGGCCTGGCCTTCCTGGCCCTTGTCCCAGGCCTTGCTGCCATCGCTGGCGCGGGGCGGCAGGCCGGTGTGCTGGGTAAGGATGCGCCCAGCGCCGGTGCCGGCCTTCTTGCTGCCCACCGGGGTGGAGTTCTTGCGCCGCGCGCTCTGGTAGCCGGCGTCGCCCACCGGCTGGGTGGCCGGAATCAACTGGTGCTTGCCCGGCCCGATCAGGTCGGCGCGGCCCATCTCCTTGAGCGCCTCGCGCAGCATCGGCCAGCCCCTGGGATCGTGGTAGCGCAGGAAGGCCTTGTGCAGGCGGCGCTGCTGGTCGCTCTTGACGATGGTCACGCCGTCGCTCTTGTAGGTGACCTTGCGCAGCGGATTCTTGCCCGAGTGGTACATGGCCGTGGCGGTGGCCATCGGCGAGGGATAGAAGGCCTGCACCTGATCCGCGCGGAAGCCGTTGCGCTTGAGCCACAGCGCGAGGTTCATCATGTCCTCGTCGGTGGTGCCCGGGTGCGCCGCGATGAAGTAGGGGATCAGGTACTGCTCCTTGCCCGCCTCCTTGGTGTACTTCTCGAACATCTGCTTGAAGCGGTCATAGCTGCCGATGCCGGGCTTCATCATCTTGTCCAGCGGACCGCGCTCGGTGTGCTCGGGCGCGATCTTCAGGTAGCCGCCGACATGGTGGGTGACCAGTTCCTTGACGTACTCGGGCGACTCCACGGCCAGGTCGTATCTCAGCCCCGAAGCGATCAGGATCTTCTTCACCCCCGGTAGCGCCCGCGCCTTGCGGTACAGCTCGATCAGCGAGGAGTGATCGGTATTGAGGTTCTCGCAGATACCGGGGAACACGCACGACGGCTTGCGACAGTGGCGCTCGATCTCCGGGTCCTTGCAGGCGATGCGGTACATGTTGGCGGTCGGCCCGCCAAGGTCCGAGACCACGCCGGTGAAGCCCGGCACCTTGTCGCGCATCTCCTCGATCTCGCGAATGATCGAGTCGTGGGAGCGATTCTGGATGATCCGGCCTTCGTGCTCGGTGATGGAGCAGAAGGTGCAGCCACCAAAGCAGCCGCGCATGATGTTGACCGAGAAACGGATCATCTCGTAGGCCGGGATCTTTTCCTTGCCATAGGCCGGGTGCGGTACGCGCGCATAGGGCATGCCGAACACATAGTCCATTTCCTCGGTGGTCATGGGGATGGGCGGCGGCGTGAACCAGACGTCCACCTCGCCATGCCGCTGCACCAGCGCGCGGGCGTTGCCCGGATTAGTTTCCAGGTGCAGCACGCGGTTGGCGTGGGCATAGAGCACCGGGTCGTTGCGCACCTTCTCGAAGGACGGCAGGCGGATCACCGTCTTGTCGCGGGTCATGCGCGGGCTTTCCAGCAGCTGCACCACCTTGGCTTCGTTGGGGTCCTCGACCTCACCCTTGGCCTGCTCGATGGCGCAGGCCTCGGTGTCCTGGGTGTTCACATAGGGATTGATGATCTTGTCGACGCGACCGGGCCGATCGATGCGGGTCGAGTCGACCTCGAACCAGCCCGCGGGCGTGTCGCGCCGGATGAAGGCGGTGCCGCGCACATCGGTAATGGCCTCGACGCGCTCGCCACGCGAAAGCCGCTGGGCGATCTCGACCACTGCCCGCTCGGCATTGCCATAGAGCAGGATGTCAGCGGTCGCATCCATCAGGATCGAGCGCCGGACCTTGTCCTGCCAGTAGTCGTAGTGGGCGATCCGGCGCAGCGAGGCCTCGATGCCACCGAGCACGATCGGCACGTGGCTGTAGGCTTCCTTGCAGCGCTGGCTGTAGACCAGGCTGGCGCGATCCGGACGCTTGCCGGCGACGTTGCCCGGGGTATAGGCATCGTCGGAACGGACCTTCTTGTCCGCGGTGTAGCGGTTGATCATCGAGTCCATGTTGCCCGCGGCCACACCGAAAAACAGATTCGGCTCGCCGAGCTTCATGAAGTCGTCCTTCGAATGCCAGTCCGGCTGGGCGATGATGCCCACGCGGAAGCCCTGGGCCTCCAGCAGCCGGCCGATGATGGCCATGCCAAAGGACGGGTGATCGACGTAGGCGTCCCCGGTGACGATGATGATGTCGCAGCTGTCCCAGCCGAGTTGCTCCATCTCCGCCCGACTCATGGGCAGGAAGGGTGCAGGACCAAAGCACTCGGCCCAGTATTTCGGATAGTCGAACAGCGGCGTGGCGGCTTGCATGGCAGCTTCCGGGATAGGGGTGTTTTCAGGAGGGCGCGAAGAATAGCACAAAAAATGACCAGTTCAGCCCCCGGACATCGATTGCCTTTGGCTATCGACGGTAGCCCTGGACTTGCCTTCATCCCAACCCTCTCCCCGGGGAAGAGAGGGCAAAAGCACCTCGCGCACCTGCTCGTTCCCCTCTCCAGGGGAAGAGGGCCGGCAGGGAGACTCACCGGCGACCCCTGCCCCGCTACGCGCTTCCCCCTCTCCCTCCGGGAGAGGGCCGGGGTGAGGGCAACACCCCCGGACCAGGCCCCTGGCGACAGGAGTGCTACCATAGCCGCCCGCTCCCCTCACCACCGAGACACCCCCGTCCATGTCCCAGCCCCAACCCGCCGCCGGCCAGTTGCAGCGCGGCCTGAAGAATCGTCATATCCAGCTGATCGCCCTCGGCGGGGCCATCGGCACCGGTCTGTTCCTCGGCTCGGCCGGGGTGCTCAAGTCGGCGGGTCCGGCGATGATCCTCGGCTACGCCATCGCCGGCTTCATCGCCTTCCTGATCATGCGTCAGCTCGGCGAGATGATCGTCGAGGAGCCCGTGGCCGGCTCCTTCAGCCACTTCGCCAGTCGCTACTGGGGCCGTTTCCCGGGCTTTCTCTCCGGCTGGAACTACTGGGTGCTCTATGTGCTGGTGGGCATGTCGGAGCTCACCGCGGTGGGCAAGTACGTGCAGTACTGGTGGCCCGAGGTGCCGACCTGGGCCAGCGCCCTGGTGTTCTTCGTGCTGGTCAACGCCATCAACCTGTTCAACGTGAAGGCCTTCGGCGAGACCGAGTTCTGGTTCGCGCTGATCAAGGTGGTGGCCATCCTCGGCATGATGGCCTACGGGCTCTGGCTACTGGTCAGCGGCAGCGGCGGTCCCGAGGCCTCGGTGAGCAATCTCTGGAACCACGGCGGCTTCCTGCCCAACGGCTGGAGCGGCCTGTTCGCGGTGCTGGCGATCATCATGTTTTCCTTTGGCGGCCTGGAGCTGGTGGGCATCACCGCCGCCGAAGCCGACCAGCCGCGCACCGTGATCCCCAAGGCCATCAACCAGGTGGTCTGGCGCATCCTGATCTTCTATGTCGGCGCCCTGACCATCCTGCTGTCGCTGCATCCCTGGGACGAACTGGTGCGCAGCATCGGCGCCGGCGGCGACGACTACGCCGGCAGTCCCTTCGTGCAGACCTTCGCCCTGCTCGGCAGCGACACCGCCGCCCACCTGCTCAACTTCGTGGTGCTGACCGCGGCGCTGTCGGTCCACAACAGCGGCGTCTACTGCACCAGCCGCATGCTCTACGGCCTGGCCGAACAGGGCGATGCCCCGCGCGCCCTGCTGCGCACCAATCGCCAGGGCGTGCCCCTGCTGGGCATCGTCGCGTCCTCGGCGGTGACCCTGCTCTGCGTGGTGGTCAACTACCTGCTGCCGCAGAATGCCCTGGAGCTGCTGATGTCGCTGGTGGTGGCCTCGCTGGTGATCGCCTGGGCGCTGATCAGCCTGACCCACCTGAAATTCCGCGCCGCCCAGCGCCAGGCCGGGCGCACCTCGCACTTCCCGGCCTTCTGGTCGCCCTTCGTCAACTGGCTGTGCCTGGCCTTCGTCGGCATGATCCTGGTGCTGATGCTGCGCATCCCCGGCATCGCCGTCTCGGTCTACGCCATCCCGGTCTGGCTGGCCTTCCTGTTCCTCTGCTACAAGCTGCGCCGCGGCTGATCGCCTCCGCCCCCGCAGGTTGGGCTGAGCGAAGCGAAGCCCAACCTGCATCAGGCACCGCTCGTTGGGCTTCGACGAGGGAGCCGTCTCAGCCCAATCTACCCCGCTACTCGAACGGCACCCAGGGTCGCTGCGGCTTCATGATGATGCAGCCGTCCTCGCCCACCGCCCAGATGTCGTAGAAGCGATTGTCCACCAGGCGCGTGGCGGCGCCCGGCACGGCCACCCGCTGGCTGCAGCTGTCGCTGTCGGCATCGTCGATCACCCCCAGGTCCAGCAGCCGCTCGGCGATCATGAAGTTGCCCGGCGACAGGCCGAGGATGAAGGGCAGCACCGGCACCTGCTCGAAGGTCTTCTGCGCCAGCGGCAGCCAGGCCACCTCCAGCGGACCGCCGGTCCAGAGCAGGCGCTTGAGCGGACGCAGCTCCGGACGACTGCTGAGATCGTGGTGCAGCTCCTGGACGAAACCGCGCTCGAAGGTCTTTTGCGCCGACAGCACCTGGCCATAGGCATAGGCCAGCGACAGCATCCACAGCACCGGCAGCACCAGTAGCCAGGTCAGCCGGGGCTGGAGGCGCTCCAGCAGGTCGTGGGCCAGCAGCAAGGCCAGGGTCAGGACGACCGCCAGCCCCATCAGGGTGCGCGCCTCGAGGATGAAATCGCTGAACAGCAGGGTGATGCCGGCCACGCAAAAGGCCAGCACCGGCGGGGTCGCGCCGTACAGCAACAGGGGCAGCAGCGCCCGCCGACCATAGGCGCGGGCATAGGTCAGGGCCCCCAGGCCGTAACCGATCGCCGCCAACCCACCGAACAGCCACCACAGCCAGAGATTGCCCGGGGTGACCAGCAGGCCGACGCTGTGCAGCACCTCGCCCAGCCGGTGCCAGAGCTCGGGCAGCACCTGGCCGCCCACGCCGGCGTGCCGCGTGGTCGCCATCAGCTGGTAGGCCGTCAGGTAATAGAGCACGCCACCCAGCAGCAGCTGCAGGCCCTGGCGCAGCACCAGCCGCAGCGCCTGCTCGGGCGCCTCGCGGCGCTGCACGGCGCGGACCAGCTCCAGGCAGCAGAGGCCGACGAAGACATTGAGCGCCACCTGGTAGAAGGCGATGGCGGCCGCCAGCAGCGCCGCCGGCACCAGCAGCGCCAGCGCGGTATGGCGACTGCGATAGATCACCGCATAGATCACCGCCACCAGGCTCAGGGCCATGGTCGGGCCGTCGTACTGGTAGGTCAGGTTGCCCAGCCAGAACGGCGAGAACCATAGCGGCAGCAGGGCCAGGCACTGGGTCGGCCGCGGCGCGCCGAAACAGTGGCGGGCCAGGTCGGTCAGGGCCCAGGCGGCTGCGGCGCAGGCGATCAGCAGCGGCAGGGGGAAGAGATTCAGGGTGCTGCCGCTGAAGGTCAGCAGCCGGTAGAAGACCTCGGTGAGCACCCGCCCCTGCTGCCGCCACTCCGGGCCGTTCTCCAGCTGGATACGCCAGTTGTCATCGACATAGGGGAAGTCGACCAGGATGAAGGGCAGCACGAACAGCAGCAGCGCGGAAAAGAACAGCGCCCGGGTCTGCAGCGGGGTGAGCGTCTGGGGCATGGCGGCGGATCCGAATCCGGCTTCGACGGGAGACGCAGCCGCCGCCACCCGAAGCGATAGCGGCGCCGGCTGCGTGGGGGGTCAGTCCTGCAGGGCCAGCTGGCAGATCCGCTCGCAGAGTTCGTCGAAGTCGATGCCCATGGCCGCTGCCGATTGCGGCAGCAGGCTGGTGGCGGTCATCCCCGGCAGGGTGTTGACCTCCAGGCACCAGAGCCGCCCCTCGGCGTCCAGGCGGAAGTCGGCACGGCTGTAGCCATCGAGCTTGAGCGCCCGGTGCGCGGCCAGGGCCAGGCGGCGCGCTTCCACGGCGATCTCGGGCGAGACCTCGGCCGGAAACACCTCCACCGCGCCCTTGGGCTGGTACTTGCTGGTGTAGTCGAACACCCCGCTCTGGCCGAGCACGATCTCGCCCACCGCCAGCGGCTGGTCGCCCAGCACGCCCACGGTCAACTCGCGCCCGGCGACGAAGCGCTCGATCATCACCTCGCGGTCATAGCGCAGCGCCAGCTCGATGGCCGGTTGCAGGTCTTCGGCGCGGCTGACCTTGCTCAGGCCCACGGTGGAGCCCTGCTGGCTGGGTTTGACGATCACCGGAAAACCCAGGGTCGCGGCCACGGTCGCGGCATCCGCCGGCGCCATCAGCCAGTCGGCGGTGGGTACGCCAGCGGCGCGGAACAGCCGCTTGCTGAGGTCCTTGTCCATGGCCACGGCGCTACCCACCCGGCCACTGCCGGTGTAGCGCAACTCGGCCAGGTCGAGCAGGGTCTGCAGGGTGCCGTTCTCGCCGGTGCCGCCGTGCAGGGCGAGGAACAGCAGATCCTGGTCGCCCAGCTGGGCGCGACTGAGCAGCGCGCCGGCATCCTGGCCACGCATCCGCACCAGGGCGGTCCGCTCCGGCGGCTCGAGGCCGACCCGGGCTTCCAGCAGCGCACGCTCGGCATCCTCGTCGAGCAGGCCCAGGGCGGTATCCACGGTCACCACCCGGTGCCCGCGCCGGCGCAGGGCCGCCACCACCTGGGCACCGCTGGCGATGGACACGTCGCGCTCTTCGCTGGTGCCGCCGAGCAGGACCGCGATCTTCAGCTTGTCCTTGACCATCATTCGTCCTCGAAAACGTAGCTGCCGGGCGCGAGATTCTCGAACCGGGTGTATTTGCCGATGAAGGCCAGCCGCGTGGTGCCGATCGGACCGTTCCGCTGCTTGCCGATGATGATTTCCGCCACGCCCTTGTATTCGGTCTCCGGGTGATATACCTCGTCCCGGTAGACGAACATGATGACGTCGGCGTCCTGCTCGATGGCCCCCGATTCCCGCAGGTCGGAGTTCACCGGGCGTTTGTTCGGCCGCTGTTCCAGCGAGCGGTTGAGCTGGGAGAGTGCCACCACCGGGCAGTTGAATTCCTTGGCCAGGCCCTTGAGCGAGCGCGAGATCTCGGAGATCTCGGCGGTCCGGTTCTCGCCGCTGCTGCCGCCGATCTGCATCAGCTGCAGGTAGTCCACCATGATCAGCGCCAGATCGCCGTGCTCGCGCACCAGGCGCCGGGTGCGGGCGCGCATTTCCGAAGGACTGATGCCGGCGGTATCGTCGATGAACAGCTTGCGGTCGTTGAGCAGGTTGACTGCCGAGGTCAGCCGCGGCCAGTCGTCGTCGTCCAGCTTGCCGGAACGCACCTTGGTCTGGTCGATGCGGCCGAGGGACGAGAGCATCCGCAGCACGATGGAGTCGGCGGGCATCTCCAGGGAGAACACCAGGACCGCCTTGTCGGTGCGCAGCACTGCGTTCTCCACCAGGTTCATGGCGAAGGTGGTCTTGCCCATGGACGGACGACCGGCAACGATGATCAGGTCCGCCGGCTGCAGGCCGCTGGTCTTTTCGTCCAGATCGGCAAAACCGGTGGAGACCCCGGTGATGGCTTCGCTGGAGTTGAACAGGGTGTCGATACGGTCGATGGCCTTGGTCAGGATGTCGTTGACCCCGACCGGACCACCGGATTTCGGGCGGGCCTCGGCGATCTCGAAGATCTTGCGCTCGGCTTCGTCGAGCAGCTCGTTGGCGCCGCGGCCTTCCGGATTGTAGGCACTGTCGGCGATGGCGGCGCTGATGCCGATCAACTGCCGCAGGGTGGCCCGCTCACGCACGATCTGCGCATAGGCCTTGATGTTGGCCACCGAGGGGGTGTTCCTGGCCAGCTCGGCCAGATAGGCCAGGCCGCCCACCTGGGGCAGCTGGCCTTCGTTGTCCAGCTGTTCGGACAGGGTCACCACGTCGAACGGCTGGTTGCGCTCGGCCAGACGAGCCACGGCGCGGAAGATGAGTCTGTGGTCGTGGCGATAGAAGTCGCCATCGGACACCTGATCGAGCACGCGCTCCCAGGCGTTGTTGTCCAGCATCAGACCACCCAGCACGGCCTGTTCGGCCTCGATGGAGTGCGGCGGGACCTTGAGGGCAGCGGTCTGCAGATCGTACTGCTCGGGCAGGGAAATCTCGTTCATGCGCAGGTCTTGGGCCCCCATTGCGGGCGGCGAAATGATTTTTCGGACGGCAGAAAAGACAAAGGGCACGTCACTGCCTTGGCAATGACGTGCCCGATTGTCGACAGACCGGCGCCGGGGCGCAAGTCCGCCAGTCAGGCGACGGCGCGCTTATTCAGCGACGACGACGATCTTGACGGTAGCTTCGACGTCGGTGTGCAGGTGCACTTCGACATCGTATTCGCCAACGCTGCGCAGCGCGCCGTTGGGCAGGCGAACTTCGCTCTTGTCCAGCTCGACGCCAGCGGCGCTGACGGCTTCGGCGATGTCGCGAGTGCCGATGGAACCGAACAGCTTGCCTTCGTCGCCGGAGTTGGCAGCGATGGTTACGGTCAGGTCAGCCAGCTTGGCGGCACGGGCGTCAGCCTCGGACTTCTTCTCGGCAGCCTGCTTCTCGAGCTCGGCGCGACGAGCTTCGAAAGCCTCGACGTTGGCAGCGGTGGCTGCGGTAGCCTTGCCCTGCGGCAGCAGGAAGTTACGGGCGTAGCCGCCCTTGACGTTCACTTTGTCGCCCAGGTTGCCCAGGTTGGCGATCTTTTCCAGCAGGATGACATCCATTGAGTCTTTCCTCTTAACTTTTAACCTTCACCGTCCGCGGGCCCCTGCGGTTCTTGCGCAGACCGCCCACGGAAATCGAACACGCTATCGATCACAGCCAGAATCACCAACAACGGATAGATCAGCTGCCCGAACAGCAGCAGCGTCACGTACAGCCCCACCAGCCAGAATCCTGCCAGGCGCTTGGCCGCCACCAGCCCGTGCAGCAGGGCGATGCCGGCAAAGGCCAGCGGCACGCTGCACAGCGGGGTCAGCAGGCCAAGCCCGCTGCCCAGGTTCGGCGCCAGCACCAGCAGGGCCAAGAGGCCGAGCGCGATGGCCGGACGCAGACGCAGGACGCGAAATTCGCGACCGAACCCCTGGGGGTTGTACAGCGCCGCCTGCCAGTAGCGCCCGAGCATCAGGCACAGCAGGCAGGTGATCTGGAAGAACGCCGCCATCAGGCCGGTCAGCACGGGCAGCAGCAACTGCTGCAACTGCGCCTGCTTTTCCGGCGGCAACTGCGCCGCGCTCGGGCCCAACACCTGGGGCAGCAACCGGCGGATTTCCTCCGCCAGTTGCGCGATGCCCTCGGCATAGACCTGCCCCAGCACCAGGGCGAAAACCAACCCCAGCGGGACACTGGCCAACAACACCCGTGTCCAGGACAGGCTCTGGCGCAAAATGGCCGCCAGCAGCGTCGAACCCAGCAACACCAGCACGATGCTGGCATCCCCCAGATACAGCCAGAACAGCGCTGGCAGCAGGGCCCAGACCAGCACCCCGGCCGCCGCGGCAGGTCCCCGGCGCAACAGCACCAGGCTGCCACCGGCAGCGGTCATCCAGTACAGCAGCGGCACGACTGCACCCAGCACCACCACGAGGGTGGCTTGAGTACGGCCGCGCATGATGAACTCAGCCAGAGGCCGCATGCCGTGTTTATCCGTTATTCGCGATCAGGCGTCGATCAACGACCGTGGCTGTCGGTGTAGGGCAGCAGGGCCAGGTAACGGGCACGCTTGATGGCGGCGCCCAGCTGACGCTGGTACTTGGCCTTGGTGCCAGTGATACGGCTCGGGACGATCTTGCCGGTTTCGGAGACGTAGGCCTTCAGGGTGTTGAGATCCTTGTAGTCGATCTCTTTCACGCCTTCGGCGGTGAAACGGCAGAACTTACGACGACGGAAGAAACGTGCCATGACAATGATTCCTCGCTAGATCCAGATTACTCGGCGCTGTCGGCGTCGTCGGAGTTGCCTTCGGCGGACTCGGACTCGGACTCGGCAGGACGCTCGCGACGCTCGCGACGCTCGTTGCGGTTTTCTTCGGCCTTGAGCATCTCGGATTGACCGGTGACGGCCTCGTCACGGCGCAGGATCATGTTGCGGATCACGGCGTCGTTGTAGCGGAAGTTGTCTTCCAGCTCGGCCAGGGCCTTGGCGCTGCACTCGATGTTCATGAGTACATAGTGAGCCTTGTGAACGTTGTCGATGGCGTAAGCCAGCTGACGACGGCCCCAGTCTTCCAGGCGATGGACTTTGCCACCGTCTTCTTCGATAGCCTTGGTGTAGCGCTCGACCATGCCGCCCACCTGTTCGCTCTGGTCCGGATGAACCAGGAACACGACTTCGTAATGACGCATTTAATGCTCCTTACGGGTTGCAGCCTGCCGCGGAAACGCGGTCAGACAAGGAGTGAATAGTTCGGATGACTTGCCCTGCGGAATGCGGACGCACTCCGGGCAAGGGGCAACATTCTAGAGAAGGGCGCCGGAGGGCGCAACCACAGGCATGTCCGGCGCGACCGCCGGACAACCTCAGGCACTCAGCGTTGCACGTCGGCCAGGGCCTGGCGGATCTTGTTCAGGTCGTAGGGCTTGATCAGCACCCCGACCCGCGCCTCCATGCCCGGCTCGCGCTCGAAGGCATAACCCGAGGCGACGACAATGCGCAGCGTCGGATCCATCGCCAGGGCGCGCCGGGTCAGTTCGATGCCGGACATGCCGCCCAGCCCGATATCGGTGAACAGCACATCGTGTTCGCGTTGCGGCAGCAACTCCAGGGCAGCCTCTGCCGAGGCGACCGCCGTGACCTGATGGTCCAGCTCCTCGATGACTTCGGTGGTCAGCATGCGCAGTGTGGCATCGTCTTCGACGAGCAGCACTCGCAAGCCTACCGGCTCTTGGATCTCCTGACTCACGCGGGCATCCTCTTGTTGACAGGCCTCGCGCCGGGCTTTTCCGAGGCGAGGCCGGTATTCTGCGCACTGCAGCGTGATTCGTATAGTGCGATACGCACTGCGTCGGTACCCAGACGTTTCCTGGCGCGGCCTATCGAGGCGCAGAGGCGCGTCTTTGACGTACGGCCTCGAACAGGCAGACCCCGGTCGCCACCGAAACATTGAGACTGCTGACGCTGCCAGCCATGGGCAGCCGCGCCAGATGATCGCAATGCTCGCGGGTCAGACGGCGCATGCCCTTGCCCTCGGCGCCCATGACCACCACGGTCGGCCCGCTCATGTCGACATCGTAGATCTCCTGGGTCGCCTCACCGGCGGTCCCGACGATCCACAGGCCGCGCTTCTGCAGCTTTTCCAGGGTCCGCGCCAGGTTGGTGACGGCCACCAGCGGCAACACCTCGGCAGCACCACAGGCCACCTTGCGCACCACGGCGGTCAGGGTAGCCGACTTGTCCTTGGGCACGATGACCGCAAGGGCCCCGGCGGCATCGGCGCTGCGCAGGCAGGCACCGAGGTTGTGCGGATCGGTCACGCCATCGAGCACCAGCAGCAGCGGCGGTCCTTCGGCCCGGTCGAGCAATTCCTCGAGCATGGCCTCGCCCCAGACCTGGCTCGGACTGACCTGGGCCACCACGCCCTGGTGCACACCCTCGGCCAGCTCATCGAGCAAGGCCCGCGGCTTGTTTTCCACCGCCAGACGCTGACCGGCGGCCAGCTCCAGCAGGGCCTCGACCCGCGGCTCACGCCGCCCTTCGGCGACCCACAGCTGCTTCACCCGCCGCGGATGGAAGCGCAACAGCGCTTCCACGGCGTGGATACCGTAGACGGTTTCCAGCTGGCTCATGCGTCATCCTTGGGGCGCGACTGACCCTTGCGATGAGGCTTCTTCGCCTTGGTCTTGCCTTTGGCTGCAGCCTTGGTCTGGCCTTCGGCCTTGGACTTGCTTGCCGATTTCTTCTTGGCACTTGCAGCCTTGGCCTTCTTGACCTTGGCATCCACCGCCGCAGCCCCTTCGGCAGCCGCCCCTTTACCCTGACGTGCTGGTGCGGTACGGCTCTTGGCCGTGTCGCTGGCCTTGCCCTTGTCGCCATTACCTTTGGCCTTGACCTTGCCTTGGGTTTTGGGCTTGCCGCCCTCGACCTTGGCTTCGGCCAGCAGCGCCTGCTTCACCGCACGACTACGTTTGACGTCGGTATTACCGAGCAACGGGTCGTCCTGCTGCGGCGCTTTCGGCGAAGTCGCCTCAACCGAGGCTGGCATAGACACCCCGGCGTCCTGCTTTCGCCCCGCAGCGGCCGCGCGCCGACGGGCGCTACGCGAGCGCCGCGGTTCGGACTCCGCCTCTGGCGAAACGCTTGCAGATGTTGCCTCGACCGCTGCGGCGACACCCTGCTCCTGCGCCGGCGCACCACGACGACGACCGTTACGCGAAGGGTTGGGCTGCTGCTCAGACTTCGCCGAAACGGGCTCCACCGCAGACTCGGCAACCGGGACCACGCTCGATTCCTGCGTCGGCGCACCGCGACGACGACCGTTACGCGAAGAATTGGACGGCTGCTCAGGCTTCGCCGAAACAGTCTCGACTGCAGCCTCGGCAACCGGGACGACGCTCGATTCCTGCGCCGGCGCACCGCGACGACGGCCGTTACGCGAACGGCGCGATCCTCGCTCTGGCGCCGGGGAGACAGGCTCGTCCGAGGCTTCGGCAGCCGGAGCAGCGCTTGGCTCCTGCGCTGGCGCTGGCGCACCGCGGCGACGGTTGTCGCGCTTGTTGCGCGGCTCGCGCTCTTCCCGCACGCGTGGCGCCCCGGCACTGGCCGGTAGCACGAAGTCGATCTTGCGCTCGTCCAGATCGACCCGGGCCACCACCACCTCGAGGGGATCGCCCAGGCGATAGCTGCGACCGCTGCGCTCACCGGAGAGGCGATGGTGGACGCTGTCGAAGTGGTAGTAGTCGTCGGGCAGCGCGGTGACATGCACCAGGCCCTCGACGAACACCTCGGACAATTCGACGAACAGGCCGAAGCCGGTCACCGCGGTGATGACGCCGGCAAAGGTCTCGCCGACGCGATCCTTCATGAACTCGCACTTGAGCCAGTTGGAGACGTCCCGCGTGGCTTCGTCGGCGCGGCGCTCGGTCATGGAGCACTGCTCGCCGAGCTGATCCAGGCGCAACTCGTCATAGGGATAGATGCGCGCCTTGGCCATGCTCGTCGCGCCTGCGCGCTTGACGTGCTTGGTCTCCAGCTTGGAGCGGATGACGCTACGGATCGCCCGATGCACCAGCAGATCCGGATAGCGTCGGATCGGCGAGGTGAAATGGGTATAGGCCTCGTAGTTGAGACCGAAGTGACCGTTGTTGTCCGGGCTGTAGACCGCCTGACTCAGCGACCGGAGCATCACCGTCTGGATCAGCCGGAAGTCCGGCCGCTCGCGGATCTGCTGCAGCAGCGCCTGGTAGTCCGACGGCACCGGATTGGCCTTGCCCTTGGTCAGCGACAGGCCCATCTCACCAAGGAACTGCCGCAGATTGGTCTGCTTTTCCAGGGGGGGTGCATCGTGTACCCGGTACAGGGCCGGCACCTTGTGCTTCTCGAGGAACTTGGCGGTGGCCACGTTGGCGCACAGCATGCATTCCTCGATCAGCTTGTGGGCATCGTTGCGCTGGGTCGGGCGGATCTCGGAGATCTTGCGATCGGCGCCAAAGACGATGCGGGTGTCCTGGGTGTCGAAATCGATGGCCCCGCGGACATGCCGGGCAGCCAGCAGCACCTTGTACAGGCTGTAGAGCTGCTCCAGGTGCGGCACCACCTCACCGAGCTGCTTGCGCAACTGCTTGCCTTCGGCCGACTTGGGCTGCTCCAGCACCGTGGAGACCTTGTTGTAGGTCAGGCGCGCGTGGGAGTGGATGACCGCTTCGTAGAACTGGTAGCCGGTCATGCGCCCGGACGCGGCAATGGTCATCTCACAGACCATGGCCAGGCGATCCACCTGGGGATTGAGCGAGCAGAGCCCGTTGGACAGGGCCTCGGGCAGCATGGGGATCACGCGCTCGGGGAAATACACCGAGTTGCCGCGCTTCTCCGCCTCGGCGTCCAGCGCCGAGCCGGCCTTGACGTAGTGGGAGACGTCGGCGATGGCGACGTAAAGCCGCCAGCCACCGGACTTCTTGGCCTCGGCATAGACGGCATCGTCGAAGTCGCGGGCGTCTTCGCCATCGATGGTCACGAAGGGCAACTGGCGCAGGTCGATGCGCTTCTGCTTGTCCTTCTCTTCCACCTCGGGCTTGAGCTTGGCGGCTTCCTTCTCGACGGCCTTGGGCCATTCGTTGGGGATGTCGTAGCTGCGCAGCGCCACCTCGATCTCCATGCCCGGCGCCATGTAGTCGCCGAGAATCTCGACCACTTCGCCCTGGGCCTGGCGGAAGGTGGTGGGCCACTCGTCGATGCGCACCTGCACGAACTGGCCGTGGGCGGCGCCGCCGTGCTTGCCCTCGGGTACCAGCACCTGCTGGCCGATCTTGGGATTGTCCGGCACCACGTAGGCCAGGCCGCTCTCCTGGAAGAAACGACCAACCAGGGATTCATGTGCCCGGGTGACCACCTCGACCAGACCGCCTTCGCGACGACCGCGCCGATCGTGGCCGGCGACCCGCGCCAAGGCGATGTCGCCGTCAAACACCAGGCGCATCTGCGCCGGGCTGAGGAAGAGGTCGTCGCTGCCGTCGTCGGGGATCAGGAAGCCAAAGCCATCGCGATGGCCGGCGATGCGTCCGCGCACCAGATCCAGCTTGTCGATGGGCGCATAGGCACCGCGGCGGGTATAGATCACCTGACCGTCGCGCTCCATGGCGCGCATGCGCCGCCGCAGGGCTTCGAGCTGGTCTTCGGTGACGAGACCGAATTCCTCGGCCAGCTGGGGCCGTGTGGCCGGGGCGCCGCGATCGGCGAGATGAGCCAGAATGAGTTCGCGACTCGGAATGGGGTTATCGTACTTTTCCGCTTCCCGGGCGGCCTCGGGATCGAGGGATTGCCAATCGGCCATCAGTCTGGGGTTACCTTCTAAGTCTGGGTTCGGTAGGAACAGCCATAACGCCTATTGAAACGTGAAAACCGCGCAATAGTTAGCCTGGCATGCTCAATAAAAATATTTTTCACAGCAGGGGTTTACAAGCAAACGCCCCCTAAGTAAAGTGCCGCCCCACGACGTCGGGAGCAATCGCGACGCCGGAGATGAGCAATCATCGCCTTGAGTGCCCAGGTGGCGGAATTGGTAGACGCACTAGGTTCAGGTCCTAGCGGTGGCAAC
>NZ_WHOV01000072.1:0-46832 GCF_009765395.1 Pseudomonas sp. BAV 4579
GCCGCCTGGAGGGTATCTCCTGCCCTTCCCCGCCGATGTATTGGTGGTTTGAGCGGAACGACTTGCTGCCAGGTAGCGCTTCTTTGAAAATGAGAGTGATTATCTTACAACCGGAAGGCGTTCATGTTCAGCTTGTCGTCAGTGTTTCGCATTCTCACCACCCTGGTCCTCGCGACCCTGGCGCTGGGCGGTACCGCCCGGGCGGCGGACTGGCCCCGGCAGATCAGCGCCGACGGCAGCCAGGTCACCCTGCCCGCCAAGCCGCAACGCATCGTCTCCACCAGCGTCACCCTAACCGGCTCCCTGCTCGCCATCGGCGCGCCGGTGGTGGCCAGCGGCGCCACCTCGCCCAACAACAGATTCGCCGATGACCAGGGCTTCCTGCGGCAGTGGGGCGCGGTCGCCAAGCAGCGCGACGTGAAACGGCTATACATCGGCGAAGCCAATGCCGAAGCCGTGGCCGCCGAGGCACCGGACCTGATCCTGGTCAGCGCCGCCGGCAACGACTCGGCGCTGCGCCTGGTCGAGCAACTCAAGGCCATCGCCCCGGTGCTGGTGGTGGGTTACGACAATCGCAGCTGGCAACAGGTGGTGGAGCTGCTCGGTCAGGCCACCGGCCGCGAAGACGCCGCCAGCCAGGTGGTCGCCGACTTCGACCGGCGCGTCGCCGAGCTGAAGTCGCGCCTGCAGCTGCCGCCGCAACCGGTGTCGGCCTTCGTCTACAACCCGGCGACGCGCCAGGCCAATCTCTGGACCGCCGCCTCCTCCCAGGGCCAGTTGCTGGAAAGCCTGGGCTTCGAACTGGCGGCGCTGCCGGCGGGGCTGGAAACCGGCCATAGCCAGGGGCAGCGCCATGACATCCTCCAGCTCGCCGGGGAGAACGTCGCCACCGGTCTCACGGGCCAGACCTTCCTGCTGTTCGCCGCGGATGCCAAGGAAGCCGAGGCGGTACGTGGCAATCCGCTGCTGGCGCACCTGCCGGCGGTCAAGGACAACCGCGTGGAAGCCCTGGGCGCCGAGACCTTCCGTCTCGACCCCTATAGCGCCAACCTGCTGCTGGATCGCCTGGAGCAGCGCTACGCCAAGCCTTGAATAGGGCAGGCGTGGACATGGCGGTCCGCCGATGCGGTCGCTCCTATAGTCGTGTCTGAACCTGTAGGAGCGGCCCATGTCCGCGACCTGTCTTCTCCACTGCTGATCACCATGAGCCCCAGCGGAAAACGCTGCGCGGTTTTCCACGCTACGCAGGGGAAGCTTGCGCGGCTCAGGCGCCCAGGCTTTCCGCCCTACGCAGACCTCGGGCCAGCGTCCAGCAGAGGGCGGCCACACCAGTGGCGACCAGACCGAAGACGAACGCCGCCTGCGCCGGCAGCATCAGGCTGGCCAGGCCGCCGAACAGCGCCGCGCCTATGGCCTCGCCGCCGATGTTCTGCGCCGTCCACAGCGCATTGATGCGCCCCAGCAGGCGATCCGGGGTCAGGCGCTGGATCAGCGCGTACTGCACCAGGGCATTGAGCGCGCCCAGGTAGCCGAACAGCACCAGGCACAGCGCGGACAGCCAGAAGCCGGGTAGCAGGGCGAACACCGCCACCGCCAGAAAGGTCGCCACCGCGGTCATCAGCAGGGTACGCCCCGGGCGTGGCGCCTGGTTCAGTCGACCACTGGTGAGGGCGCCGATGGCCGCCCCCAGGGGCGCGGCGGCATAGAGCCAGCCCAGGTGTCCGGTATCCAGCCCCCAACTCGCGCCCAGCGCCGGATAGAGCACCCGCACCGCATTGGCCATGGTCACCAGGGCGCCGACCAGGGCGACTGCGCCCAGCAGGCGGTTCTCGAACAGGAAGGCGATGCCGCCGCCCAGGGCCTCCCAGGGCGTCTCGCGCGGCTGCTCTGGCGGCGGCAACGGCGGCAGGCGCAACAGCACCAGCAGGGTGATCAGGGTGCCGCAGGCGGTCAGGCCATAGTTCCAGGCCACGCCGCTCTGGGCGATCAGCAGGGTGCCCAGCGGCGGCGCGACGATGGCCGCCACCCGCACGCTGAGCATGTTCAGGGCACCGGCCTGCACCATGGATTCACGACCGACGAGGATCGGCGTGACCGCCAGCAGCGCGGTGACGCCGAGGGCGCCAAAGAAGCCGTCCCACAGCGCCAGCAGGTAGATGGCGGTCAGCGACGGCTCGGGCAGGCTGGCGTTGACCGCCAGGCCGATGAAGCCCAGGCCGCAGATGGAGCGTGCCGCCAGGATCAGGCGGCGCCGCTCCAGGCGGTCGGCCAGTACCCCACCGGTGAGCACGCCGACGAACATGCCGATGCCGGCCATGCTCAGCGCCAGGCCCACCTTGAGCGGCGACTCGGTCAGGGCCTGGACCTGGATGGGAATCGCCACGGCCAGCAGGCCCAGGGACAGCACGGACACCAGGCGGGCGATGAACAGGGTGCGAAAGGCGGCGTGGGACCTGAGTAGGCCGAAGTCGAGCAGGAAGGACGTCTTGGACATGAATCACCGGAAAAACACAGGGGACGCTATCGAGCCGCCGGGGCAAGGCTGTTAGCATGTAATACAGACTATCATGTGTTAATACGCCTTGTTCTCATCCACTCCCCTTCCCGTCGGTCGCCGCGGATGACCGGGCGCCGCCTCTTCATCCTCGGCTGCGTCGCGTTCCTGCTGCTGCTGGTGATGGCTGCCAGCCTGGCGCTCGGCGCCACCGCCATCCCGCTGGCCGACGCCTGGCAGGCACTGGGCCAGGGCTGCAGCGAGCCGACCTGTCTGATCGTGCGCGAGGCGCGGCTGCCGCGGACCCTCGCCGGCCTGCTCGCCGGGGCGGCACTGGGCGTGGCCGGCACCCTGATGCAGGCGCTGACGCGCAATCCCCTGGCCGACCCGGGCATCCTCGGCGTTAACGCCGGTGCAAGTTTCGCCGTGGTGCTGGGCATCGCCCTGTTCGGTGCCAGCGGTCCCGAGCAGTACCTGGGCTTCGCCTTCGGCGGCGCCCTGCTGGCTAGCCTGGTGGTACTGCTGGCCGGTATCGCCGGTGGCGGCGGCTTCAATCCCATGCGCTTGGTGCTGGTCGGGGTGGCCCTGGGCGCCATGCTCGAAGGCGTCAGCTCGGGCATCGCCCTGCTCGATCCCCAGGTCTACGATCAGCTGAGATTCTGGCAATTCGGCTCCCTGGACGTGCGCCAGCTCGAGCTGCTGCGCAGCGCCAGCCTGCCGGTGCTGGGTGGCGTGGCTATCGCCCTGCTGCTGGCTCCGGCGCTCAATGCCCTGAGCCTGGGCAGCGATCTGGCCGTGGCCCTCGGCACCCGGGTCCGTCAGACCCAGTTGCTCGGCCTGCTGGCCATCACCCTGCTCTGCGGGGCCGCCGCAGCGGCGGTCGGTCCCATCGCCTTCGTCGGCCTGATGGTGCCGCACCTGGGTCGCTGGGCCATCGGCGAAGACCATCGCTGGCTGCTGCCTTTTGTCCTGCTGTTCACTCCCAGCCTGCTGCTGACGGCCGATATCGTCGGACGCCTGCTGGTCACCAACGAGCTGCGCGTCTCGGTGGTAACCGCCTTCCTCGGCGCGCCGCTGCTGATCTGGCTAGCGCGCCGTCAGCGCCAGGGGGGGCGGGCATGAATCGTCCCGGTCGCCTGCGCCTGCCCGGCGTGCTGTTCGCCCTGCTCGGCGGCGCGCTGTTGCTGGCGCTGTTCGCCCTGGGCGGCGGCAGCCTGGCCCTGAGTCCCGCCCAGGTGCTGGCCGCGCTGCTCGGCGAGGCACCGCGCGGCATCGAACTGGTGGTCACCCAGTGGCGCCTGCCGCGGGTGGCCCTGGCGCTGCTGATCGGCGCCGCCCTGGGCCTCAGCGGCGCGCTGTTCCAGTCGCTGCTGCGCAATCCCCTCGGCAGCCCGGACATCATGGGCTTCAACACCGGCGCCTACAGCGGGGTGCTGGTCGCTCTGGTGCTGTTCCAGGCCAGCATCCTCTGGAGCACCACCGCCGCCCTCATCGGCGGCCTGCTCAGCGCGGCGCTGGTCTATGCCCTCACCTGGCGTAGCAGCGGCGTGGATACCTTGAGACTTATCATCGTCGGCATCGGCGTGCGCGCCCTGCTGATGGCGCTCAACACCTGGCTGATCGTCCACGCCTCCCTGGAGGCCGCCTTCAGCGCCGGCCTATGGAGTGCCGGTTCGCTCAACGGTATCACCTGGGCCAAGGCCTGGCCGGCGGTGGTCTTCATCCTGTTGGCGGGTGCCGCCAGCCTGGCGCTGAGTCGCCGGCTGTTCCTGCTGGAGATGGGTGACGACACCGCCTGCGCCCTGGGCGTGCCGGTGGAACGCACGCGGCTGTCGCTGCTGGGCCTGGGCGTGGTGCTCACCGCCGCCGGCACCGCGGTGGCCGGACCGATCTCCTTCATCGCCCTGGCCGCGCCCCAGATCGCCCGCCGCCTGACCGGCACCCAGCGCCTGGCGCTGCCCGCCGCCGCCCTCACCGGCGCGGTGCTGCTGCTGGGCGCGGATCTGCTCGCCCAGCGCCTGTTCCTGCCCTATGTCCTGCCGGTCGGCCTGGTCACGGTGAGCCTGGGTGGGCTCTACCTGATCGGCCTGCTCATCTGGGAGTCCCGACGCTCATGAACGACGCCCCCGCTTCGCGCCTGCACGCCGAGCGCCTGACCCTGGGCTACGGCCGCAAGCTGATCGCCGAGGATCTGTCGCTGACCATCCCCGATGGCGAGCTGACGGTCATCATCGGTCCCAATGGCTGCGGCAAGTCGACCCTGCTGCGCACCCTCAGCCGGCTGCTGGCGCCCAGCCAGGGCCAGGTCTGGCTGGACGGCCAGGCGATCCAGAGCTATCGCACCAAGGAGGTGGCCCGTCGCCTGGGCCTGCTGCCGCAGAGCTCCCAGGCGCCGGGCGACATCTCGGTGCGCGACCTGGTGGCTCGCGGGCGCTATCCGCACCAGACGCTGTTCGGTGGCGTGCGCGCCGACGACGAGCGCGCGGTGACCCACGCCATGCAGGCCACCGGTGTCTTCGAGCTGGCCGATCGGGCGGTGGACACCCTCTCCGGCGGCCAGCGCCAGCGGGTATGGATCGCCATGGCCCTGGCCCAGGAAACCCCGCTGCTGCTGCTCGACGAGCCCACCACCTGGCTCGACATCACTCACCAGATCGACCTGCTGGAATTGCTGGAAGACCTCAATCGCCAGCAGGGCCACACCCTGGTGATGGTGCTGCACGACCTCAACCACGCCTGTCGCTACGCCACCCACCTGGTGGCCATGCGCGACGGCAAGGTACTGGCCACCGGCCGCCCGCGCGACGTGGTCACCCCCGCGCTGATCAAGGCGGTCTACGACCTGGACTGCCTGATCATCGACGATCCGGTGGCCGGTACCCCCATGGTGGTGCCCCTGGCGCGGCGCTAGCGTCCGGCGAGCATCCAGTCCCGGAGCAACTGCCCGTAGAGCTCGGTGCCCTCCTCCAGGCGTTGCACCTCGCAGTATTCGTCCACCTTGTGCGCCATGCTCGGCTCGCCCGGCCCCAGGATCAGGGTGGGCGGATCGTTCAGCGCGGGCAGCAGCACGGCGGCATCGGTGAAATAAGGCACCACGCTGGAGGGCAGCGTCTCGCCATGCAGGGCGGCGCAGCGCTCGAACACCTGCCGCACCCAGGCGTCGCTCCTGTCGGCGCAGACGCCGGGCAGATCCACCAAGACCTCCAGCTCCAGATCGCTGCCCAGATGCTCGGCCAGGCGCCGCTGGATGTCGGCATGCTCCAGGTTCGGGGCGGTCCGCAGATCGAGGGTGAAGGCGGCGCGATCCGGCACCGAGTTGATGTTCAGCCCACCACTGACGGTTCCCACATTGAGCGTGGGTTGGCGCATGAGCGGATGCGGCGGGCCGACGGCGAAGGTGCGCGCCTGGCCAATGGCCTCGGCCAGGCAGTAGATGGCGTTTTCCCCCTCCTCGGGCGTGGCACCGTGGGCCGTGCGGCCATGGGCGGTACAGCGGAGCCAGAAGGCGCCCTTGTGCCCCAGCACCGGCCGGTTGGCGGTGGGTTCGCCCACCAGCAGCGCGCCCAGCTCGCCAAGCAGGTGCGGCGCGTCCCGGCACAGCGCCCGGGCGCCGTCACAGCCGGTTTCCTCACCGCCGGTGAGCAGCAGCCGGACACCAGGCCCCTGGGCGATGGCGTCGCGATTGCGCTGGCAGGCGACGATGAAGGCGGCGATTCCCGCCTTCATGTCGCTGGCGCCGCGGCCATAGAGGCGTCCTTCGGCCACCTCGCCGGCGAAAGGCCCGTGGCGCCAGGTGCCATTGCCCAAGGGCACCACGTCCAGGTGCCCGGTAAAGCCCAGCGGCTTACCGGTCCCGCGCCCCGGTAGCCAGGCCACCAGATTGCAACGTCGTTCGCCGAAATACTGCAACTCGCAGTGGAAACCCGCCTCGCGGAGCATCGTGACCAGGAACTGCGCGCAGGCTTCTTCATCGCCCGGCGGATTGAGCGTTGGAAACCCCAGCAGCGCTCGGGTCAGGGCCAAAGGATCGTCGAGCATTGGTGATCTCCAGTCGGACTACGGGTGATCAGGCGCGCCGCGAGAGCCAGTCCAGGCAGTTGAGCCAGAAGCGCCGATAGGCATCGCCGGCCAGGAAGTCGTCGGGCATCCAGTGCATCGACATGTCGCTGGTCCAGACCAGGGTACGCCCCTGGCCGACTTCCCGGGTCACCAGCAGTGGATGACCGCTACCCGCGACGCTCGCCACGAGCTGGGCGTCCGGATGCAATTCCACCTCGTTGTAGCCCAGCAGATAGGACCAGTCCCGGGGCAGGCCACGCAGTAACTCATGCTCGCCGTGCACGTCTGGCGTGAAGCCCTCGGGCACCTCGATGCGGTCGTCATAGGGCAGGCAACGCACCGGCAGCACCTCTTCCACCGCCGTGCCGCGATAACGGGCCCCCCCGTTGATGCCCTGGAAGCTGTAGTAGCCACCGACCATCATGAGGGCGCCGCCCTGCAGCACGTACTCGCGCAGCGCCGTCAGGCGATTCGGCGTGCGGCGGCTGCGTAGCCAGGTATCCGGATGCAGCAACAAGCTGTTGGCACCGATATCCGACAGGATGATCACCTGGTAGTCGCGCAGGGCCTCCAGCGTCGCCGGAAACTCGGTTTGCGCCTGGTCGGCGCACATCTGGGTGACGGAATAGTCGCTGTCGGCCAGTGCGGTCAGCAGGCGCTGGGCGCCATTGTGGGCGGTGACGGAGGCGAACTGGTCGAAGCCTTTGATATGGGTCGCGGTGCTGACCCAGGATTCGCCAGCGAGCAGAACGGACTGTTTCATAGGTTCTCCAGTTGCGGGACTTTAGGCCGATCGAACGCGCTGGAAGACGCGGCGCGGGTTGTCGATCAGCAGGGTTTCCAGTTGCGCCCCCGTGACGCCGTGGCGGCGCAGACGCGGGACGAAGTGCTTGAGCAGGTAGCCATAGCCATGGCCGCCATAGCGGGTGAGCATGGTCTTGAGAAAGACGTCCTGGGACAGCAGCAGGCGTTCTCCGTAGCCGGCCTCCAGCAGAGCGACGAGGGCGCGGGCGTTGTCTTCGTCAGACGGCGACTGGGCGGCCTCGTCGGCGAAGTAGTAGCCCATGCCGATCATGTCGTATTCGAGGAAAGCGCCCCGCTCCGCGAGTCCGTGCTGGTAGTCGAGGTCGCGATGACTGGGATTCATGTGGCAGAGCACCACGTGGTGCAGGTCGGCGCCCTCGGCGGCGGCGATGTCCAGCACCCGGTGGCCCAAACGTTCCCAACCGGGCAGATGGACCGCCAGGGGCACCCCGGTGAGGCCGCTGGCCCGGGCGGCGGCGCGCAAAGATTTTTCCTCGCTGGCGGTAAAGGCGGCCGATACCCCGATCTCGCCGATCAGGCCGGCGATGACCTCCGGCTTTTCCGCCGCTCCGCCCACATCGTGGACGATCTGGGCGGTGAGTTCCTCCACCGAGCGCTTCCTGACATAGGCCGGGTGCGAGGGCTCCAGGTAGAAACCGGCGCCCATGATGATGTTGAGACCCGTGAGCCGCGCGATGCGCTGCAGCGCCTGGGGATCGCGACCGATGCCGAGGTTGGTGGGATCGACCACCGTCTCCCCGCCCAGGGCGCGATATTTCAGCAGCTCGGCGCAGGCCAGCTCCACGTCGAACAGCTGGCAGTTGTCGCGGCTGACCAGCGGATTCATATGCAGCTCGCCGAGCAGTTCGATGCTCACCGGCTGCTCGGCCAGGTGTCGCTCGCCGCAGCAACGGGGTGGCACCCACTTGCCGGAGGCGTCGAGCAGGATGTGCTCGTGCATCAGGGTCACGCCCAACCGGTCCACCGGCAGCGGGCCAAGCACCGTCATGGCATGGCCGCTGTCGACCCCGACCGGAAGCGGCTCAGGATGGCGAAACAGACTCATCCGCCTACCCTCCCCAGCGGGCGGCCGGTCTTGAGGATACGGGTGTTGAGCCAGATGGCCAGCAGCACGATGGCCCCTGTGGCGATCTGGGTATAGAAGGGCGACACATGGGCGAGGATCAGGCCGTTCTTGATCACCGCCATGGTCAGCACGCCCAGCAGGGTGCCGAGGATGGTGCCGAAGCCGCCGAACAGACTGGTGCTGCCCAGCACCACCGCCGCGATGACCTCCAGTTCGAAGCCTTCTCCCTGGTTGGAGGAGCCACTGCCCAGTCGTGCCGTCACGATCATACCGGCCAGCGCCGCCGCCATGCCGCTCAGGACGTAGACGCGCAGGAGCACGCCGCGGGTATTCACCCCTGCCCGGCGGACGCTTTCGGCATTGGCACCTATCCCCGTGAGATAGCGACCGAAACGCATCCTGCCCAGCAGCAGCATGCCGCCGAGCGCCGCGAAGAGCGCGAGCCATACCGCCAGCGGCAGTCCCAGCGCCCAGCCGCGACCGAGCGCGAGAAAGGCGCTGAGCTCACGGGGGACCGGAATGGAGTAGCCCTGGGTGATGAGCAGTGCCAGGCCGCGAATGATGGTCAGGGTCGCCAGGGTCACGATGAACGCCGGGATTCCCGCGTAGGCGATGAAGTACCCGTTCAGCGCGCCGATCAGCGCCCCCACCAGCAGACCGCCGGCCAGCACCACTGGCCAGGGCAGCTGCCAGGTGTTGAGGCCGAGGGCGGCCAGGGCGCCAACCAGGGCCAGGGTGGAACCGACCGACAGGTCGATGCCACCGGTGGTCACCACCAGGGTCATGGCCACGGCGACGATCAGCAGCGGCGCGTTCTGGCGAATGACGTTGAGCAGGTTGCCGCTGCTGAGGAAGTTGTCGGTCACCAGCGCGAACAGCAGGCAGCAGAGGGCGAAGAACAGCGCGATGCTGGCCACGCCGGGATAGTCGTGCAGCAGGCGGCGCAGCGGTGACTGCACCACCACGCGCTGTCGGGTCAGGTCGAGGGTATTCATGAAATCCTCCGATTCAGGCGCAGGCGGAACGGGCGGTGAACTTGTGGCCGACGATCAGCTCGACGATCTCGCCCAGACTGGTGTCGGCCACCCGGCGCTCGGCCAGGTTCTGGCCCTCGTACATCACCATGATGCGGTCGCAGACCAGGAAGAGATCCTGCAGCCGGTGGGTGATGAGGATGACGCTCACCCCCTGGCGGCTGATGGTGCGGATCAGCTCCAGCACGGCCTCGACCTCGGCCACCGCCAGGGCGGCGGTCGGCTCGTCCATGATCAGTACCCGTGGCTCGAAGGCCGCGGCACGGGCTATGGCCACGGCCTGGCGCTGGCCGCCGGAGAGGTGGCGCACCTGAGCGCGGGTATCGGGCAGACTGATGCCCAGCCCCTCGAGGATGCGGCGCGCATCGGCGTGCATCTTGCGCTCGTCCAGCAGCGGCAGCCCGAGCAGCCGGCGGCGGGGCTCCCGCCCCATGAAGAGGTTGCCGGCCACGTCCACGGTGTCGCACAGGGAGAGATCCTGATAGACCATCTGGATCCGACAGCGCTGGGCATCCGCCGGGCCCTGGAACACCTCTTCGCGGCCGTCGATGCGGATGCAGCCACTGGTGGGCAGCACCGCGCCGGAGAGAATCTTGGTCAGGGTCGATTTGCCGGCGCCGTTGTCGCCGACCAGCCCCAGGACCTCGCCGGGCTGCAGGGCGAGGTAGACGCCGCGCAGGGACTGGATGGAGCCATAGCTCTTGGTGATGCCGGTCATGCTGACCCGGGGAACCGTCGTCGCAGTATCCATGCAGGGTCTCCGCTACTTGAAATCGGCGCGATAGGCATTCAGGTTTTCCCGGGTGACCAGGGTCACCGGGATATCCTGCTGCTTGGTGACCTGCTGGCCGGCGAGCAGCGCCAGCGCCGCCTCCACCGCCGCCTTGCCCATGCCGCGGGTGTTCTGCTGCACCACCACTGCCACGGAGCCGTCATCCAGGCCCTGGACGGCCTGGGGCGACAGGTCCCAGCCAAAGATCCGGGTGCGCTCGCCGCTGCCCTGGGCGACGCTGGCCGCCACGGTGCCGATCAACGCCGGCTCGCCGGTGGCATAGACGATCTGCAGATCCGGATTGGCGGTGAGCAGATTTTCCGCGGCGCTCTGCGCGGTGTCCTGCACGTTGTTGCCATCCACGGTGCCGACGATCTTCGCCTTGGGCGCACGCTGGGCCAGCCCCTCGCGGAAGCCGTCCAGGCGCAGGTTCTGCACGTAGGAACCCAGGGCTCCCACCACCCCGACCTTGGCCTCGCCACCCAGCTCTCGGGTGATGTAGTTGCCGGTGTATTCCCCCAGCTGGCGAGCCGCGGCGCGGTTGTCGACGCCGACCTGCACCTGGTTGTCGCCATTGAGCACGGCGTCGATGGCCACCACCGGAATACCGGCCTGGACCGCCGCCGAGACCGCCGGATTGATGCCGTTGACATCGATGGCACAGACCAGGATGGCGTCCACCTTGTCCTGGATATAGGCCTCGATGGCGTCGTTCTGGGCGGAAGGGTTGTCGTTGGCGTTGAACACCACCAGCTCCGCGCCCGCCGCCTTGGCGGCGGTCTGGGCACCCAGGGTGATCTGAGTGAAATAGAGCGCCTGCTGATTCACCTGGACCAGTGCCAGCCGCTTGGCCGGTGCCGCCTGGGCACTACCGGCCAGGACCAATCCGAACACCATCAGCATGGAAGCGAACGTCTTGCCGAATCGAAGCATCTCCATCCTCCTCTACCCTGCCAGCGGATGTGGCAGTGGCTAGTAAACCGGTTTACTAAATTAGCCAAAAAATAGAACCCGGAAGGTTCTGCTGGGGAAGTAACAGCACAAGGCGTGCCAGCAGCGGCTGGAGGACTATCTTCCACTGCCAATTCAAACGGTTACTCAAACCCCCTGCGCAGAGCCTCTGGCCGGACAGCCACGGTAGTGCTCCACGACTGGGCAGAATGGAACCGTCAAGTGCTACCTTGGGGCAGGCGCTGGGGCAACCGAGCCGCGTTCCACCAGGGTCACGGCCACCCGCTGCTCCCCGACTACCGGCTGCCCGGCAAGCACCGCCAGCAGGGCTTCGATTCCCTGGCGACCCAGGTCCCGTGCCGACTGGCGTACGGTACTGAGCGGCGGCGTGAGCAATTCCGCGTAGGGCGCGTCGTCGAAGCCGACCAGGGACAGGGCAGCGGGAACCGCCAGGTCGCGTTCGCGCAGGGTATCGAGCACCCCCACCGCGATGAAGTCGCTGGCGGCGAAGATCGCCTGCGGCGGCTCCGGCAGATCCAGCAGGGTCGCGGCCGCCTGACGCCCGAAGTCGCGGCTGTACTCCCCCAGCAGCAGATAATCGGGACGCAAGGGTATTCCAGCCGCGGCCAGGGCCCGCTCATAGCCCTCGCGTCGCTCCCTCACGCTCATCACCGCTGCCGGTCCGGAGACATGGGCGATGCGCCGATGCCCCTGGCGGATCAGATGCTCGGTGGCCAGTCGGCCGCCGGCGACATTGTCGGCGAAGACCTTGGGCATCGAGGTACCCGGGACATCCTCGTCCAGCAACACGATCTCCCGGTAGGCGCCCAGTTGCGCCGCCAGCGTCCCGTCATCCGCGCGGTTGGTGATGAACAGCAGACCGTCGACGCGGCGCGATCCCTTCCAGTGGACGTACTGGATCTCCCGCGCCGGATCGTTGCGCGTCAGGCAGAGCACCAGGTTGTAGCCATGGGCGAAGGCCGTGGCCTCGGCGGCGTCGGCCAGCTCGGCGAAAAAGGGGTTGGCGATGTCCGGCAGGACCAGCCCGATGGTCTCGCTGCCGCCCTTGCTCAGGCGTTGGGCCAGGCTGTTGCGCCGAAAGCCCAGGGCCTCGATGGCCCCTTCGATACGCTGCGCCGTGGCGGGTGGCAGGCTCAGGCTGTGATTCAGGTAGCGCGAAACGGCAGACTTGGACAAGCCTGCCTGCCGGGCGACATCCTGAATGGTCACGCTTTTTGCCATGGGTCCACCTGCAACGAGAGAAGAAGCGGTCTGGCCGATCATCTCTCCTGCCCCGCCCAGGTTTCACACCTTGCCTGAGCGGGGAGTCGCCGTCGAGCTGAACCCTCGAGGCGTCACAACGCCTTCAACGCCCGATTCAGCACCGGGCCGATCTGCGCCAGCTGGGCCGGGGCGATGATGTCGACGTGGGCACAGTCCACCTCGTGGGCCTGCAGGCGGGTGATCCAGGGCGCCCAGGTGGCCTTGACGTCCATTCCCGCCGGCAGGGTGCGGCGGGCAACGAACATCAGCGCCTCGCCGTCGAAACGCGTGCTGCGCGCCGTGGCCAGCAGCCGTACCGAATCGGCGTAGTTACCCTCGATGGTGGCGAACAGCGCCGCCCCCTCCCCCAGCGCCGGATCGGCCAGACCCTGCTGGGCGGCGAGGAAGGCCTCGCGCTCGCGATTGACCTCGGCCAGCACCTCAGGATCCAGCTCGCGCTGGCCTTCGCGCTCCTGCCAGTTCTGGGTTTCCGGTGGATAGGTGTCGAGCAGGCCGAGGAAGGCGACCTCTTCCCCTGCCGCCTGCAACCGCGCCGCCAGGCCCTGGGCCAGGGTGCCGCCCAGGGAATAGCCGAGCAGATGATAGGGGCCGTGCGGCTGTACCTCGCGCAGGGTGCGCAGATGGCGCTGGAGGACGGCTTCCAGATCGGCGCCCTGGGCCAGGGGCCCGTCCGGGCGCGGCGACTGGATACCGAGCAGCGACCAGCGCGGATCCAGGTGGCGCGCCAGTACGCTGAATTGCCAGGCGAAGCCCGAGGCCGGATGGAAGCAGAACAGCGTCGGGCCGTCGCCCGGACGCAGCGGCAGCAGGGTCTCGAAGCCGGCTCGCGCCGCGCTGGCCGCGTCCTGCTCCAGCTGCCGCGCCAGGCGGGCGACACTGGAGGCCACCATGATCTGGCCGATGGATACCGGCCGCCCCAGGCGCCGGCGCAGGTTGGCCGCCAGGGTCATGGCCAGCAGCGAATGGCCACCCAGGGCAAAGAAGTCATCGTCCGCACCGACGATGGCGCAACCGAGCACCTCGGAAAAGGCCGCCGCCAGGTCGCTTTCCAGCCCCGGCGCCAGGGGACGGCTCGCGGTCCTGGCTGCGCCCTGGGGCGCCGGCAGGGCCTTGCGATCCAGCTTGCCGGTAGCGCCCAGGGGCAAGGCCTCCAGCTCGACCAGCGCCACCGGCGCCAGATGCGGCGGCAGGCTTTCGCCTAGCCGCGCGCGCAGGCGCTCCAGGTCCAGCACAGCACCCGGCTGGGCGATCAGATAACCCACCAGCTGGCGGGCATCGCCGCCGGTGGTAACGACCGCCTCGCCCAGCACCCGGGCGTGGGTGACCGCCTGGGCCACGCCGGGCAGCGCCAGCAGGGCATGATCGATTTCCGCCAGTTCGATGCGCTGACCCCGGATCTTCACCTGATCGTCGCTGCGGCCCAGGTATTCGACGACGCCCTCCGGCAGCCAGCGCGCCACGTCGCCGGTGCGATACAGCCGCTCGCCCTGCCCGTCCGACGCCGCGATGAAACGCGCCGCGGTCAGCTCGGGGCGACCCAGATAGCCGTCGGCCAGTTGCACCCCGCTCAGATAGAGTTCCCCCGCCACACCCGGCGGTACCGGCCGCAGGCGTTCGTCGAGGATGTGCAGCCCGGTGTTCCACACCGGCTTGCCGATGGGCACGCTGCTGCCGGTGACGGCCGCCAGGGCGGCGCCGTGAGCCGGATGAAAGGAAACGTCCACCGCGGCTTCGGTGGGGCCATAGAGATTGTGCAGGGGCGCGCCGACGCGGCGCTCCCAGGTGCGGGCCAGCTCGGTGGGCAGCGCCTCGCCGCTGCAGAACACCTGGCGCAGGCTGGCGCAGCGGGCCACCGCAGCCGGCTCGTCCAGGCTGGCGACGAAGGCCGCCAGCATCGAGGGCACGAAGTGCACCGTGGTCACCCGCTCACGGGCGAACAGCTCCTGCAGCGCCAGGGGATCGCGATGGGCCTCGGGCGGCGCCAGGTACAGCCGGGCGCCCACCAGCAGCGGCCAGAAGAATTCCCAGACCGACACATCGAAGCTGCTCGGCGTCTTCTGCAAGACGGTGTCGCCGGCGCCGATGGGATAGCTGTCCTGCATCCACAGCAGGCGATTGACGATGGCGGCATGGCCGACCACCACGCCCTTGGGGCGGCCGGTGGAGCCGGAGGTATAGAGCAGGTAGGCCGGATCGCCGGGACGCGGTCCGGCGAACACCGGCTCGTGGTCCAACTCCTCCAGCGGCGCATCGAGAATCAGCACCCGATCTTCGCCCAGCCCCGGGAAGCGCCCGCGCTGGCTGGCATCGGTCACTAGCACCCGGGGTCGCGCGTCGTCGAGCATCAGCTGCAGGCGCTCGTCGGGATAGCCGCTGTCCAGCGGCAGGTAGGCGGCGCCCAGCTCGAGCGTCGCCAGCAGCGCCAGGGACAGGAACACCGAACGCGGCAGGGCTACCGCGACGATATCGCCGCGACCGACCCCGGCCTGGCTCAGCCGCTGAGCCAGGGCCAGCACCTGCTGGCGGGTTTCCCGATAGCTGAAGGCGAGCTGCAGATCGGCCAGTGCCGGCGCAGCAGGGGTGCGCGCCGCCTGGTCGGCCAGCAGGGTTGCCAGGGTAGCCTCGGGCAGCGATTTTCTGGTGGCGTTGATCGCGGCCAGCCAATTCCGGTCCACTGGCGCCAGCAGGTCTGCAGCGCCCAGGGCCAGACCGGGCTGCTCGGCGAATTGCCCGGCCAGCAGGCCGAACCGCTCCACGTGCCCCTGCAACAGATCGGCGGCGTAGCGCTCTGCATTGCCCAGCAGCTTGATATCCAGGGCGCCGCTGGCCTCAAGGTAGAGGGCGATCTCCAGGTCGCGCACCGGCCCCGAGGCCAGTTCGTGGGTGATGCCCGGCACCCCGGCGAAATCCAGGGCGAAATCGAACAGCTTGAGGTTGATGACCGGTCCGGTCAGCGGCTCGGCATCGCCCGGACGGCCAAGATCGCGGGCGATCTGCTCGGCGTCGTAGCGCTGGTGACGGCGCACCTTCTTCAGCTCGGTGGCCAGTGCGGCGGCGAGTTGCGGCAGCGTCTGGGTCGCGTCGGTGCGCACGCCCAGCGGTAGGACGTTGAGCGTCGCGCCTCCGGACTTGAGCGCCACCGAACCCATGCGTCTCATGAAGATGAAGCCGGCGCTGAAGGCCGGCTGGCCACTGAGGCGCGCGAACCAGGTGGCGGCCAGGGCCACGGCCAGATCGGCCGGCGTCACCCCTTGAGCCCTGCCCTGCTCGGCGAGCCTGGTGAAGACCGCGGCGGGCACCTGGGCGCGGGCTTCCACCACCCGCGGCGTGGGCACCTGCCCCGCCAGACCACCCGGCGCCAGGGACGCCGCCGGCGGCAAGGCCGCGCCACGCTCGCGCCAGAAGGCTTCGTCGCGCTCGCGCACGGCCGACTGCTTATAGTCCTGATATTCGCGCACCACCTCGGCAAAGGACACGAAAGGCGAAGGCTCACTCGTCTCGCCGCGCATCGCGGCGCTGTACAGGGCCGCTACCCGCTTGGCCAGGGCGGCGAAGCCATAGCCATCGATCAGCAAATGGTGATAGCGCTGGTACCAGAACAGATGATCGTCGCCCAACTGGTAGATCCGGTTGAGCCACAGCGGACCGCCACTGGTGGCCCGCAGGTCACCGTCGAGATCGGTGCGGATGGCCGCGCGCGCTACGCCTTCCGGATCGGCTGCTCCACGCAGGTCCAGCCACTCGGGCATGGGCATGGCCATGTCGCTGTCAATCCACTGCACCAGCTCGCCCTCGCGCTCGGCGAACCTCAGCCGCAGGCTGTCCAGTTCGCCCAGGCCCTGAACGATGGCCGCCATCAGCGCCTGGGTGTCGATCGGCCCGCGCAGCTCGACCAGATGGGCCACGGCGAAGGCGTTGGCATGGGGCGACAGCTGATCGGCCAGCCAGATGCCGGGCTGGGCAGCGACCAGCGGCAGCTCGGGAAAGCGAGAACGGGGCGTGGAAGACACAGGAACTCCAGTCAGGAAGGCAGGGAGGCAACCGGGCGGATATCGCGCCAGTGGCTGGCGAGCCAGTCGTCGCAGGCGACGCGCGGCGCCGGGCCGAACACGGGTGCCCAACCAATGGGCACGTCCATGGCCTGCGGCCAGAGGCTGCACTGGCCCCGGGCATTGCGCAGGATCAGCAGCACCTGGGCGGGATCGTCGAAGGGATTGGGGGCGTCCATCGGAGCTCCTGAATAACGGGGATTAGCGAGGGGCGTCGGCGAGCAGGGGTTGCCAAAGGCGGACCAGACCGTCGAGCAGGCCACCGCGCCACCAGAGGGCATCATGGCCCCCGTGGATCTCGCGATAGTCGAGGTCGTGACCCTGCTCGCGCAGGCGTGGGACCAGGGCGCGGGAGGCTTCGAGGATGGCCGGCTCGCGCAACCCGGCCTCGATGAACAGCCGCAAGGGGAGCGTGCGCCCCTGACCGCTCGCCAGTGCCTCGAACAGCCGTCCCGGCGCGCCGCGCTGCGGCCACCAGAAGGATCCGGACTGGCTCAGGGCGCAACCGAAGCGCTCCGGCCAGTGCAGCGCGGCATAGAGCGCCGCCAGTCCGCCGAAGCTTTGCCCGGCGACGACCGTCGAGGACGGTGACTGCGCATGGGGCGCCCAGTCGCGCACCTGCGGCAGCAGCTCTTCCTGCAGCGCCAGCCAGAACTCCGGATTGCAGGGCAACTCGCTGCCACGCAGGGCGCGGTCGCTGTTGTCGATCAGCAGATAGACTGCCTCCGGCAGTTGCCCGGCAGCGGTTAGCTGCTGCAGCGGCGCGCCCACCGGCATCGCCTGCGCCCAGAACTGCCCATCCAGCAGGATGGCCAGCGGCCGTTCCAAAGGGGTGGTATTACCGGTGGCGAAGACCCATACCGGGCGACTGTTGTCGAGCCGCGCACTCGTCCACTGGTACTGCTGCAGACTCGGCCAGGCCGCTGGCGCCAGGCTGCGGTCGGCATCGAAGGCCGCCCAGGCCGGCTGGGCCGGCGCCTCCGGCAGGTGCACGCCCGACACCGCCAGCCCGCGCCCACCCTGCCAGGCACGCCGGGGATTGAGCCGATCGGCCTGGGCCAGGGGAAAGACGCTGCGCCACCAGAGGCGGATGCCCTGGAGATCGGGCTGGGCCTCGCCCTCGAAGGGCGCCGGCTCCGCGCTGGGGATCAGGCAGTAGCTGCCGCGCCAGCTGCCCTCCAGCTCGGTCTCCCAGGCCCAGACATCGCTGCCTGGCAGGCGCCGCAGGCTCTGCGGCAGGCCCGGTTGATGATGGTCGGTGACCCCGGTGATATTGAGCCAGACCCGCCGGGTACGGGAGCGCTCGGCCACCCCCTCGGGATCGCGCCAGACAAAGGTCAGTCGATAGCGCCCGGCCACAGTGGGTTCGATCAGCGGCGTGCCGCGACAGGCCACGGCCTGCCACCAGGGCTCGCTGCCGACATCGTCCCGCTGGAAGAGTGAATCTTTCATCGCATCTCGGTACATCGTGGAAGAGATCGTCACGGCATGTAGCGCCTTGGCCGACCTGAGCCTGACTCAGGTCGGCCTGAACCTCAGAAGTCGTAACGCGCCCCGACCATCACGCTGCGCGAGGGGCCCTGGAAGTTGAAGGTGGAAACCGAACCTACGCGCGACCAGTATTCCTTGTCGAGGAGGTTGTTCACGTCCAGGGTCGCGGTGAGCTGCTTGGTGACCGGATAGGAGAGCTTGGCATCCACCGTGGCATAGCCGGGAGCGGACACGGTGACCCCGGAGGTCTGGTTGGTCTGGGAGAAATCGCTCATGGCGGTCACCCCGCCACCGATGCTCAGGCCGGTCAACGGACCACCCGCCAGGGTGTACTTGGTCCACAGCGAGGCCATGTGCTTGGGCATGGCTTCGAACAGGGTGTTGCCATCGCCGCTGAGGTTCTGGGTATCCATGTAGGTGTAGCCGGCGAGCATCTCCCACTGCTCGGTGAGCTTGCCGCTGACCTCGATCTCGGCGCCCTTCACCCGAGTCTTGCCCGAGCTGTCGGAATAGTCCGTGATGGCCACGCCATTGGCATCGAAAGGCCGAGCCGCACGATTCTCGTCGGTCAGCTGGAAGATCGACAGCCGCGCATTCATGTCGCCATTGAAATAGCTGCCCTTGATACCGACCTCGTACTGGTCACCCTCGCGCGGATCCAGCGCCTTGCCCTGGGCATCCAGCTCGCTCTGCGGCTTGTAGACCTTGGAATAGCTCGCATAGAGGGAATGGTAGTCGTCCAGGTCGTAGACGGTACCCAGATAGGGGGTGACGAAGCCGCTGTGCTTCTGGCTCTCCCCCGCCTCGGCACCACTGGCCAGGGTGGTGGTATAGGCCTCGCCCCTATACCAGGAAACACGGGCGCCACCGATCAGCGCCAGGCGCTCGATGGGACGGAAGGTGACCTTGGAATAGAGGCCGAATTCGCGATCCTCGCCGCTGTAGTCGGTCTGGTAGGCGCGCGCCGGCTTGGCGAAGCGGGTCGGCGAATAGCTGTTCACATTGACCGTACCCAGGACGCTGTTGCCGTTCTGGTAGTCGGTGTCGTAGTACTTGTAGTCGGTCCCCACGACGAATTCGCTGACCTGACCCAGGGTCTCGAACGGCTGGCTATAGCTGGCGTCGAGGGAATAGGCGTCCTGCTCGAAGTCCCGGGTGCTGGCACGAATGCTGGTGTTGCCGTTGGCCTGCACCGCCCCGCTGGTGAAGGCATAGAGGTAATCCGCCTCCCGGTGCGACGCCCGCGCGGCGATGCGCCCGTAGCCGCCGTTATCGAATCTGTGGGTCAGCTCGAAGATACCGTCGGTGGTCTTGCCGTCGAAGTAGTTCCAGTCCGCTCCCAGGAAGCGCGACTGGCTGAAGTCCAGCAGATTGCCCTGGGCGTCGGTGGGATAGCCGTTGTGCGGGGTGAGGTTCTTGACCTGATGGATCAGGCCGAAGGAGATCTGGGTGGCGTCGGACAGGTCGATGTCCAGGTCGCCGTAGTAGCTCTGGTCGGTGTTGGCGTTGTAGTCCACCTCGCCATTGGTGTCGGCGCGGGAGGCGACGAAGCGACCACGGACATTCTTGCTTTCGGTGAGCGGACCGGCCAGGTCGATCTCCTGGTAGTTGGTGTCCCAGGAACCGTAGCGCCCAGTGATATGGCCCTGGAACTCGTCCGTGCCGCGCTTGCGCACCATGTTGACGATACCACCCAGTTCGCTGGTGCTGTTGAACAGCCCCGAGGGCCCACGCATGATCTCGACCCGGTCGAAGGGCGAGAGGATGGGTACGGTGCCGAAGATGCTGGTCATGGGCGCCGGCAGGCCGTCGATGTTGTATTCGTCGTACTCGTAACCACGCGAATAGATGGAGGAACGCCCGCTGTCGTTGGTCAGCACCCGCAGGCCGGCGGTGGACTTGGCCAGCTCGTCCAGGGTGTTGAAGTTGCGGTCCTTGATGTAGTCGCTGGTGTAGGAGGTGATCGACTGGGGAATGTCACGCAGGGCGGCCGGCGTCTTGGTGCCCACGGTCGCCGAATCCACGGTATAGCCGCCGGTCTGTTCCGAGGGCGCCATGTCATAGAGGCGGTTGCCTTCGATGGTCAGGGTGTCCAGTTCCGTGGCGTTCTGCTCGGCCACCGTGGCGGCCAGGGCCGTCAGCGGAAAGGGAATCAGCGCGCTGACCAGGAGCAGCTGACGGAGAGCCTCGCGGCGAAGGCGGACGGGCTGGCAGAGGGTTCCTTGGGTGTTCATGGTGATCCTTGTGACCGTGGCGTTGCAGCCGACGCCGTGCACTTGAAGGCTGCTCTTCGCGGTATCCCGCGAGGGCCAGCACTTTAAATGATAAACGCTCTCATTATCAAATGTTACGTTAAGCAATAGCTGTTCGCATCGCGAATGCCAGGCAGCCGTGATCCACGCCCAGAGGTCAGGACGGCATCAGGAAGGAATGCAGGAAAGAGGCATCACCGGGCCGAAAAGGTCCGGTCACAGGATCGGGCTGATCCTGAGCGGGCCGCGCAGTGAGAAGCCTGGCGGTGGTTAGAGGCCGGAGACCGCCAGGGTCTTGGCTGCCACCTGGCCGATCACCGGGCTGGGCAGCCGGCAGACGATTTCGCCGATGGCGTTCATTCGCGCCAGGCCCCCGTCACCCTTGCAGGCGTGATAGTCCGCGAGGTGTTCGGAAGGCGAATTGCGCAAGCCCTGATCGACAGCGATCACCAGCGCGATGACGCCCAGGCCCAGGGCGACGATTTCGAGCGTGCTGCGGGCACGATACCAGTGGATCGGTCGCGAAGGGCTCATGGCGGCTCCGGAGGCTGGACGAATGATGGCGAAGTGGCCCCTACTCTAATCGTCCTGGCCCGGATGTAAACAGCCGTTGCTCGCCTCGACGATGGCTGTCGTCGGCAAGCCGAGGCCCATTCATAGCGCCGCCGATCAGAGCCTTGCCCTGGCCCTCCTCCTCCCGCTCTCCGGATGTTCCGCCAGCGAGAGCGTCATGACCTGATTTCGCTGGACAGGAAAGAAGGCGCTAAGTCCTCTTGCGGCAGGCCTTGCCTCTCGCGTTGCCCCCTCGGCGGCCGGCCCTAAACCGAAAGCCGACCGGGGTGGAGACTCAGGGATTTTCCTTGCTGGGCGTCTTGATATAGCCGGGCACGGCGGAATCGGGGGGCGTGTTGCGCCCTTCGCTGGCCGCGGCTTCATTGGCCTGGGACCGGTCTTCCTGCGCCTTGGCCTGCTCCTTGGAGGCCCGCTCGACCTTGCCTTCGGCCGCCTTCTCCTGGGCCTTCTGGCTATGGGCCTGGGCCTCCTGGGCGTGGTCTTCGGAGGTCTTGTCGCACGCCGTCAGGGTTGCGGCGGTAGCCAGTACGAGGGAGCACAGCAGAGCTTTGGACATCGGGTATTCCTGAGAAAAGAGACCTTTCAGGGACCTGGCTGAGCCCGGATTGGTTTCTGGCCGAGCACTCCAGCATCGCAACCTGAGGTGTCCGTCGCACGGTGGCGCTATGCGAATCCCCGTCCCGTGCCTGGCCGTCAGGGGATGCGGCTGCCCGTCCAACACGCGAAATGGCACGCCAGGCTCTGGCACAAGCGCTGGCGGGTGTCGACGACATCTGATCGCCCGGCGCAGGCCGCACGTCCGCAGACCCTGCGGAAAGGTCAGCGAGATGATCGCGCCCCATGGCCTGCGCCAGGCCGCGGCCGAGGCCCGGTGCAATGTCGAGGAAGGCGCCCATACCCTGGACGCCGCCCTTACCTGGAAAACGCCAATAGCGACAACGCTCTGCAGCTGCGCCAGTACCGCGACCTGATCGCCGCCCATGTCGATGCGGTCATCGTCCATCTCATCGACGACAGCAATACCCAGGAGATGCTGTCCCTGACGACTATCAGCACGGGCCAGGGCGCAGTGGACATGGCCCTGCGACTGGCCAACGGCTCCACCAGCAGCAATCTCACCCGGGTCCCCTTCCAGCTGATCACGCCGGACAATCTGGCGTCCTTCTAGCCCTCACGGCAGGCAGGCTGTCCATTTCCGGCAGCCGCCCTGCCCAGACCAGGCCCCCTGCCCTTTCGGACAGCCAGGGCGCCTTTCCTCAGAAGCGCCAGCTGAGCCGGGCGTTGAGGTCCTGGTCCTTGGCCTGGCTGCTCAGCTGGCCCTCATAGCCCAATCCCAGCGACAGCGTCTCGCTCAGCGCCAGGTCCAGGGCGCCGCGCACCACTGCCGCGTCCCGCGCAATGGGTGCCCCCACCAGCTTGAAGTCCGGGCCACCGGCAAAGGCCGACTCATGCTCGGGGGTGGTGTCGCCAAAGGCATGGCGCCAGCCCAGGGTTGCGCTCGGCACCACCTTCAGCCCACCGAGTGGCTTGGCCGCCAGGCGCAGGCCCAGGGTGCTGAAGGTCGCATCGGTGGTCTGCCGCCGACTGTCCAGTTCCAGCGCACCGCTGCGCTCACGAAAGGCATCGGTCTGCAGATGCACCTGGGCCAGATTGGCGAAGGGCTCCAGACTCAGGCTGCCCTGCTCGATCCGATAGGCCAGTTCGCCGAAGGCCTGGCTGGTACCGGCATCGTAGTCCGGCGCCAGGCGCTGGTCGTTACCGAGGATCGCCAGGTTGCGCCGTGCCTCCACCGAGTGCCAACTGTGGGCCAGGCCCAGCTTGAGGCTGAAGGCGTCCCACTGCTGGCCGGCATAGAGACCCAGGTGGTAGTCGGTGCTGTCCGCCGAACCGGATTCGCCGCGCAGGTCGAGATCGGTGTGACCGAAGCCCACCAGCCCGCCGACGCGCCAACCGCTGTCCAGGGGCACGTCGCTGCCGATCAGCAGGCCACGGCTGTGGCTGTCCAAGCTGCTGGCGTCGTGACTGCCGTCGTTGCGACCCCAAGCGCCAAGGGCCTGGGTCCAGACCAGCCCGCGCTCGTGACTGCCGGCCAGTCCCTGGATGCCGGAACTGGACGGCAGCTCGTCCTGGGCGTCGCTCAGGCGATCGCTCATGGCATTGCGCACCAGCCGGCTGTTTTCCACCAGCACGGTCTTGGTCGAGGCGTGCAGCTCGTTGCCCAGACCCTGGAAGGTGCTCCGGGCGCCGGCGGCGTTGGTCGCGGCCACCTGATTCCACACGGCATTGCCGGCACCGGCGTTATCCAGGCCCGTTGCGGCGGCGCGGGCGTTGCGGCCCTCGGCCAGCTCGGCGAAGGCCACGCCATTGCGCGCCAGGCTCAGGGTCGCCTGGTTGGCGCCATAGCTCAGGGTCGGGGTGAGGAAGGCGAAGTCGGACTGGATCGGGCCGAAGCGGCCGCTCAGGCCATTGCCCGCGCTCAGCAGCTGATAGCTGCCCAGCGGCTGCCAGGAAGGGCTGGAAACCAGCGCCAGGGTGGCGCCGTCGACGGTGATGCTGCCACTGGCCACCAGGCGATCGGCGCGACCGCTGGCATCGGTCTCGACCTGATAGATCGAGCCCTGGTCGAGGGTGGCGTTGCCGTTGACGTTGAGTTGCCCCACCGAGTTGCCGGGCGCGAGGATGCCGCCCTCTGCCACACGCAGGCTGGCGAGACTGCCGGTGCCGCCAAGGATGGCGCCCGTGTTGACGGTGACCGCCGAATTACCGAGGTTGCCGTTGAGGGCCAGGCGACCCTGGTTGACGCGGGTGGTACCGGAAAAGTCGCTGTTGCCGGTCAGGCTCAGGGAGCCGCCCCCGGTCTTCACCAGGCTGCCGCTGCCGTGCAGGTTGTTGGCCAGGCTGCTGTCGACCGACTGATCCAGCACCAGGGTGGCATTGTCGGTGATGTCGCCGCTGCCGAAGGCCTGGGCATGGCCACGCAGGGTGCCGCCATTGATCACCGTCCCGCCGCTGTAGGTGTTGAAGCCGCTCAGGGTGAGTTCGCCGCTGCCGTTCTTGGTCAGGCTGCCGCTGCCGGCGATGTTGTTGCGCCAGGCGTCGTGGGCGTTGAAGCCACCCTGGCTGGCATCCATGTTGACGCTGACATTGCCGGTGAAGGCCGCGTAGCCGTCGGCCGCGGCCATCAGGTTGAGGCGACCGTAGCCGTTGGATTCGTCGATGACCACGTAGCCCGAAGACAACTCGGTGCTGGCCAGGATGTCGCGGCGCTGACTGGCGGTGAGATAGGGAAAGCGCGTCTCCAGCAGCACCTCGGCGTTGACCGGCACCACTGGCGCCAGGTTGGTCGGACCGACGGGAGCGAAGCCGTAGGTCATACGGGCGGTGTACAGCGCCTTGTCCTGGGCGTGCTGGGACTGCTGGTCGGTGGCCGGATCGATCCTGTCCACGCAGGTGTTGATGTCGCCGCCGCACTGCTGGGCGAAGTAGGCCTGAGCCTGGACGAAGGCATCGCTGCGCAGCTGGGCGTTGTTGACCAGGTTGTCGATGGCGAAGTAGGTGGCGGTGATGCGGCCACCGATCACGTCCAGCGGCGAGTGCATGCCGGCGACGATGCGGTTGTTGCCCAGCTCGGAGGCGCGGAAGAGTTCCTCGCCCAGGCGCTGGGGCACGGCGTAGCCGAAGCCCATGGCCGCCAGGTAGGCCGCGTTGGTATGGCCGCTGGGAAAGCCGCCGTCGCTCTGCGGCGTGGTGCTGAGCGCCGGGCGCAACGACAGCGGCACGATGTCCACGCTGGCTTGCCGCCAGGGCCGCGGATACTGGTAGGCATTCTTCGCCGGGGTGGTGGAGGCATCGTTGCGGATCGCCTGGACCAGTTGCACCACCTTGCCCAGTTGCGCCTTGGCGTCGCCGGCACCGTTGCCATTGTCGTTGTACTTGGTGGTCTGGGTGGAGGCGTCGAATACCGGGATGGTGGTGAAGGCGCCGGAGCCGGCCAGGTAGCCATTGGCCAGGGAGCCCAGGCCGCTGATCAGGCTGTAGCTCTGGTCGCGGCGGTCGTCGTAGTAGGCCGCTATCTCCTGGGCCTGGGTGCGGGTTTTCGCGAGGTCGACCACGTACTGGATATTGCGCTGCAGGATGGGCGCCCCGAAGGCGGTGGGCGTGCCGGTGTTCCAGGTGGCGCCGGGGGTCCAGAGCCTGTTGTAGCCTGACAGCAGATCGACGCCATTGATGGCGTTGTTGCCCGAACGGCTGGCCGCCTGCACCGAAAGCGCCAACAGCGACGCCGCGAACACCACCGTCAACACCGCGGGTTTGTTACCTGAACGTTTCACCAGCTCTTCTCCTTGGCCCTGTGGATACAACTTGTTACAAGCTGTCTTGGGGCGGCGAGCCTAGAACGGTGATGTGACGGTGTGGCGGCGATTTGGAGGCAGTTTCACGACATCCCATGACCCTCGGGACCGCGATCCTTCCCCGGCCGGGGAAGGATCGCGGTGTGGTGGATGGCAGGGACGCGCTAGCCGCGGCGCAACCTGTCCAGATCGCACCAGAGGTGCAGCTTGGTGAGTAAGCCATCCCCCACGGCGATCGCCTGCGGCTCGCTGCCGAAGAGGTTGAAGCCCGCCTGCCGGTACAGCGCCAGCGCGGCATCATTACCCTCGGTCACCGTGAGTTGAACGACCCTGAGCCCGGGCAGCCCCTGCGCATGGGTCAGGAGTTCGTCCAGCAGGCCCTTGGCGATTCCCAGACGCCGGTGGCGATCAGGGACGTACAGCCCGAACAGGGTCGCCTTGTGCCGAACCTTTTCCCGCGTCTCGCGGCCAAGGCCGACCACGCCCAGCAGCTCCGCGTCCCGGGTTGCGCCCCAGACCCGCTCTTGCGCCCGATCATCCGCTTGCAGCCGCCGCTCCCACCAGTCGAGCGGCAGCGCCGCCCGCTCCTCGGGGCTGGAGGTGAAGGCTTCCGGATGTCGGGCATAGGCGTCCAGCATGAGTTGGCGGTAGACGGGGGCCCAGGTAGGCCCCAGGCGCTGGATATTCATAGTCAACCTCCTTCCAGCGCCAAGCCGCTTGCGAAGCCAGCGCTCTGTCATGACCGCTCAGAAATCGTCGTAGCTGACCTTCCAGAACAGGTCGATGCTGCCGTCATCGCGATGGGCCACGATCAGGCCTTCGGTCTCGCCAAAGGCTTCAAGCAACAATTCCCAGTCCTCGCTGCTCGCTTCCAGGCGCTCCACATGGACATGCTTGTCGATGACCCCGCGCGCGTTGTTCACCAGCCGCGACACCCGCATCGTCAGGCGATCATAGGAGGTCAGCTGGGATGGCTGGCTCTGGGCCATGGGCGCGGGCTCCATAACTGTTCTTTTATACAGTAGTTCTCGACCGAGGTGATTGGCAAGTCACCTGGCAACTTGATCCGCCAGTGGCCCTGGAGATCGACGTTGGGGACCCTGTTCGCCCTGCGTCAACCCGAGAGGAAACCCAGGTTCTCCATGATGGCGACGCGCCGTCCATCCAGGAATAGCCACCAGCCATCCCTGGATAAGGTGTGACGCGGATCACTTTTTCTTAGCTAGGGTCAGACCCATCCACAACGCTCAGGGCGCGCTTGATGCGCGCCGCCACCCGCGAGCAGCGAATGACGGCAGCTCCATGGCGTCAGCTATTCGGGGCCTGTCCGCAGACCCAAAGCTATCGCGATAACAAATCACCGTGAATCCGGCTGAGGTGCTTCCACCCGGCCCTCCTCTCCAGGTAGTCCATATGCAACACAGTGGCTGGAATTTCCTCAGCAACATCAGCGTCCGGGCCAAGCTGGCACTAGGCTTCTCGCTGCTCATCGGCATGATCCTGCTGGTGGCCTACACCGGATGGCAAGCTACCGACGCCATGCGCGATCGGAGCGAAAGAATCGGCGACATCTCCGGATTCAACACCCTGGCGCGCGACATGCGCATCGAACGACTCGTCTACATCGTCAAGGCCGACGAGGCCCAAGCGGCCAAATGGCTGGCCGCGCTCGACAGGCTCGAAGGCCAGTTGCAGAGCATCATCCCCAACTTCAACTCGAAGACCAACGAGGCCTTGCTAAGCGAAGCCCAGGCCGCGCTCAAACGCTATCGGGACTTCTACACCCAGGTGGTGACCGCCACGCAAGAGCGTGCGGCCGTCCAGCAGGCGGCAACCGCCACGGCGGAAGCCGCCAACACCTATATGCTGGCCCTGGCCACGGCGGCCAATGCCCAGGACGGGCGAGTCGAAGACCGCCAGCAGGTAGCGGCCCTCTTCATCGACCTGCAGCGGATGCGCATTGCCTTGCGCAGCTATGCCACCACGCCCACCCAGGACAACGAGGCCGCTGCCCATGGCGCCCTGGACAGTATCCAGGCAAAGGTCAAACAACTCGCTACGACCAGCACCCTGCCGACCGAGGCGTTGCAGAAGCTTGGCAGCGAACTCGACGGCTACCAGCAACGCCTGCAGCAGCTGATCACCACCCAGGCCCGGGTGGACCAGGGTCAGGCCGGTATCACCACCACCATCACCACGCTGCTGTCGGTCGCCGACAAGCTCACCGCGATCCAGAAGGAATTCCAGCTGACGGATGTAAGCGGTGCACGTCAGCTGTTGCTGGTGTGGCTGGCCATCGCGATCGCCCTGGGCCTCCTGGGCGCCTGGCTGATCACCCGTTCCATCGTTCGCCCGCTGAAGGACACCGTTCTTCTGGCGCAGACGGTCGCCAACGGCGACTTCACCCGTCAGCTGGAGGTGACCCGCAAGGATGAACTGGGTGCCCTGCAGATCAGCATGCAGCAGATGACCACCAACCTCCGCGGGCTCATCGGCGAGGTGAAGGATGGTGTCGTCCAGGTCGCCAGTGCCGCCGAGCAGCTGTCGGCGGTGACCGAGCAGACCAGTGCCGGGGTGCAATCCCAGAAGATCGAGACCGATCAGATCGCCACCGCGATGCAGGAACTGACGGCGACCACCCACGAAGTGGCGCGCAACGCCGGAGCCGCCGCACGCTCGGCGCTGGAGGCCAGTCAGCAGGCCCAGCAGGGAGACCAGGCCGTCAACAAGGCCGTCGCCCAAATCGAATTGCTGGCCGGCGAAATGGCGTCGACCAAGATCGCCATGGCCACCCTGCGCGATCATGCCGACAGCATCGGTGGCGTGCTCGATGTGATCAAGGCGGTTTCCGAGCAGACCAATCTGCTGGCGCTCAATGCCGCCATCGAAGCCGCCCGCGCCGGCGAGGCGGGACGCGGCTTCGCCGTGGTCGCCGACGAGGTCCGCGGCCTGGCGCAGCGGACCCGCTCTTCGACGGACGAGATCGCCCACCTCATCACCGGTCTGCACCAGAGCACCGACCGCATGGCGGCCGTGCTCGACCATAACGTGCAGTTGACCGACAGCAGCGTCGGCCTGTCGCGCGAGGCGGGCGAGTTGCTCAAGCGCATCACCCGCTCGGTCAGGGACATCGAGTCGATGAACGAGCAGATCGCCTGCGCTGCGGAACAGCAGGGCGCGGCGGGTGAAGAAATCAGCCGCAGCGTGACCAGTGTCCGCGACATCTCCGAGCAGACCGCCGCTGCCAGCGAGGAGACCGCCTCTTCGAGCACGGAGCTGGCGCGCATCGGTGAGCGCCTGCAGGAGATGACCCGTCGCTTCCAGGTCTGAGATCAGCCCGAGCCCCTGCCGCAGCGGCCTGTGACAGGGGCTCGCACCGCCAGGTTCTCCAACTCAACCGCCGGTCATTTCGGCTGAATCCCTGCGCCAGCGACCGGTCACTAGGTGCCATCATATTGATATTATCAATGTCACTTATCGCACCTTGATATCTCTTCTGTCAGTCCAGGTCACACATGAAAACCTCACCAGAGCTGGGTCGGCTTGTCGATCAGACGCTTGCTGTGCCGGTCGGGCCCTTTGCCTTCGTCTCGGTGCTGGAGCGCCTGTTTCAGCTGGATATCCACAAGCAGCGCACGCGGCACCTCACTCGCTGCCTGCTGATCGGCACCCTGAGCTACGACAGCTTTCTGATCTGGTGGTGGCTGCTGCTGCAAGACGCCCTGCCCTGGGCGGCCGCCCAGATGCTGGGGATCGCCACCCCCTTCGCGCTGCTGGTCGTGGTGCTGCTGCAGGTGGTGCCGACACGTTGGCGCGAAACCCTGGCCTCGCTGCCGTTCTATGTCGGCCTGGTGGTGGTCTACAACATGGTGATCAACGGCCCACCGGGCAAGGAGATGAATCAGACACTGTTCATCTTCACCTGGCCGCTGATGCTGGCCTTCGTCAACACCTGCATGAAGAGTCCGCTGCTGCCGGCCCTGCTGTTCAACGGCTTCGCCCTGTCGGTGATCGCCCTTGCCGTCCATAAAGCGCCGGTGTCACCGATCGTCGGCGGGCTGATGATGACCAACGCCATCGTGATGGCGTTCTTTTCGCTATTGGCCAGTTACTGGCTCAACGTCGAAGGGCGCCGCTCCTACCTCTACAAGCTGCGCGAAGAAGTCCGCCTGGCGTCTCTCAATTCGGCCAATCAGGATCTGCAGATCCTTTCGGAAACCGACTCCCTCACCGGGCTGGCCAATCGTCGTCAGCTCCGCCCGCTCCTCGAAGACTTCTGGCAACGCCGCCTGGCCGGAGAGCAAGGCGCCGTGCTACTGATCGACGTGGATCACTTCAAGCGCTACAACGACTACTACGGCCACCTCGCCGGAGATGACTGCCTGCGCTCCGTGGCCAAGGCCCTGGCGGTCGGGCTGGGCCCGGGTGACAGGATCGGTCGCTACGGTGGCGAAGAGTTCGTCGTCCTCCTGGACCGGGTCGGCCCGGCCGAGGCGCTGGACGTGGCGGAGGCCATCCTGGAACGCGTTCGCGACCTGCAGATCCCGCACCAGGGGCGTCAGGACGACAAGACCCATGTCACCGTCAGCATCGGCATCGCCCGCAGTGGCCTGGCCGGTCTGAGCAGCGCCGACGACCTGCTGGACTGTGCCGACCGCGCCCTCTATCGCGCCAAGCGCGATGGTCGTGACCGGGTCTTCGAAGGAGGCGTCGATGCCATCCTGGGCGCACCACTCGACCATGCCGCGCTGCTCACCCCGGAGGATGTCCGCAAGGGACTCGCGAGCAACGAATTTCTGCTGCACTACCAACCCATCTATCGCGTCGAGCCCAGGCAGGTGACGGGTTACGAAGCGCTGCTGCGCTGGCAGCATCCGACCCTGGGCATGGTCTCGCCGGAGGTTTTCATCCCGCTCGCGGAACAGGGCAATTTCATCATCGCCCTGGGCGAGTGGGTGGTGAAGGAGGCCTGTCTCGCGGCCAGTCAGTGGCCTCCGCACCTGAGCATCTCCATCAATCTGTCACCGCTGCAATTCGCCGATCCCATCCTGCATGAGCGGGTATCCGCGGCCCTCAGGCTCTCGCGCCTGGCGCCCAACCGCCTGGTCCTGGAGGTCACCGAAGGGGTGGAACTGGTCATAGATACCAAGACCCGCCAGTCCTTCGCCCTGCTCCAGCTACTGGGTATCCGCATGGCCCTGGACGACTTCGGCAGCGGCTTCGCCGGCCTGGGCCCTATCCTCGAACTCCCCTTCCAGCTGATCAAGCTCGATCGCCGGATCCTGGCGATCGAGGACGAGGAACAGCGTGGCCAGGTCCTGACCTCCCTGTTGCTGCTGGGCAAGGCGATGAAACTCGAGGTGCTCTGCGAAGGCGTGGAAACCCCGGAACAACTGGCGCAGCTGCAGCAGCTGGGCGTCCGGCTCGCCCAGGGGTATCTGCTGGGCAGACCCGCGGCCGCTCCGAGCGGTCAGGAATTCCAGCTGATGGCGTCCTTGGAAGCCTGAAGCACGGCCGCTCGCCGCCTGCTCGCCTCATAACGGCAGCCTGCAGAGCGGCTACCGGCCCGTCTAGAAGATCGCCAGGCTATCCAGCACCGCCGTGCAGAGCGAGCTTCCATAGGTGACCACACCCAGCGGTACCCCTACCGCAGCGCCCAGGATCAGGGCGCAGACCAGCAGCGCCACCAGCGGTATCCCGAACACGGGCTGCCCCAGGAAATGGCCGCCGCCGCTCTCCCCCGCGACTTCTGCCTTGGACGTCTCCGCCGGGTGGCCGGCTTCGGACCGGGCGTGGGTGGGCTGCCCGGGCGGCTGACGCCCGGGCCTGGCCTTGCCTTCCATCTCGATCAGGTCGGCGATATCGGCGAGGGTCCCGCTGTTGCGGGTGATCTGCTCATGAGCAGCGCGGAGGGAATCGGGCTTGGCCGTGCGGCCGGCACCGCGAGGAGGTCTTCGTGAGGCGGTTATAGTGCAGGAAACGGCGTAGAAGGTGCTTAGGATGACACAGTCTGAGGTCAAGGCTATTAACCTTAGCCCTAAACATAGCTATTTGCCACTATTTCACTGGCATCTGTCTGAGCAGCGGAACGCTGACCTCCTCCTCCGCTTCGAGCGCCGCCAACGCCAGGCGGGTGGCTTCGCGCCGCTCTTCCGGGGAGTAGTCCTCCGCGTCCTCGTCCGGCAGCTCCAGTTGTTGTTCAAGGGGACTGAAGGAATGCCATTCGGCATCCTCGGCGCTACCCTCCTCAACAGGGCAGGCCAGGCTGTCCAGCGAGGGGATAGACGCCGGTTCACCCGCTCCAGCCGCCTCAGCGGACTCACCAGGGCCCGAGCTGGGCAGCACGTCGTGCGCAGCGCCCTGCTGGATATACAGCGGGACCGCCGCTTCGGCGGCCTGCCCCGTAGCGGTCAGCGCAGCCGAGGTACGCGCGAGTTCGAGCCTGGGCACTACCCCGGCCTGGTACAGCGCCAACAGGCGGGCATCGACGTAGCCCAGCAAGAGGTAGCCCGCCGCGGTTTCGCTGCCATCTTTATTCATCACAGTGCTTCCTGAATGGGTGGGAACGATCGCCTCCAGGATTCGCGGAGGCGAATGAAGGACCGCTCATCTGGCTATCCGATCCTGAGGACCGCAGCCCTTCAGCTGTTTCCGCAACCCGGACGCTGAGCGAGCGTTATGCGCAGGCAGCGCCATCAGGCCGAACAGCCGGGGCGGCAGGGCCTATCGCTGCACGGCAATGCACTTGATTTCCGCGAGGAGTCCGGCACGGGCCAGTTCGGCGACGCCAATGCAGGTCCAGGCGCACGTCCCTCTGGGAAAGACGGCATCCTTCACGCGCCTGAAGACCGGCATGTGCCTGTACAGGTCGACGTGGAAGGTCGTCAACTCCACCACGTCCTCGAACGTACAGCCACCTGCTGCCAAGACAGTACGAAGATTGTCCCAGGCCGCCCGGAATTGCTGCTCGGGATCCTGGATGACCTCCAGCTCCGGCGTACGGCCCACCTGCCCTGCGCAATAGAGCGTCTTGCCGACCTTCACTGCCGGTACATAACCCGCACGTTCGACAAGCAGTCTCATGCTGTCGGGGATGATCAACTGGCGGTCTGTCATGTCTTCGCGTCCACGGTCGTAGAAAAGGCAAGCTAACAGCAGCAGTGCTCCGAGGCCTAGCTGCGCTTTTCCGGGACTGCCCCGGACGCCTGACCTCGCGGGCCCTGCCCCGATCGTCCGGGGTAGCTAGGGCGCACCCTGATCCGGCCTCGGCCAGGACGATATCGCTCGGGCTCTCGCTCAGCAGACGGCCGCCAGTTCCGGCGGAGGTCCGTACCGGCTGCATGAGGGTGGGCGGCAACTCCAGTCGTCACAACCCAAAAAAACCCGAAACCCCCGTCCTTGACGGCATTCACTCAAGTTATCGGGGCCATTGCCGTTATGCTTATCACACTCCCCAACCGGTACATGGATATGACCCTTCGCGCGTTCAACATCGCCACCCGCAGCCAGTTGTGTTTCGGTCTACTCGCCGCGTTGGTAGCCGGCCTTGGTATTTTCGGCATCACCCAGATGGCGCAGATCAGGGGCCAGAGCCTGGTGATCGAAAACAACAGCGTTCCGAGCATCGTGGAGGCCGACAACCTCGCCCTGCAACTGGCCCGTACCCGCATCGAGGTGCTGCGCCTGCTGGCCATTCCTGACGCCTCGACCGTCGCCAATACGCGCAAGAAGATCGACAGCATCAGCGGCGAGGTCGCGGAGGCCTTCGGCCGCTATGCCAAGCTGGTCAGCTCCGATCGTGAACGCCAGGCCTTCGAGAGCCTGCGCCAGGTCCACCGGGACTACCTCAATAACGTCAACCAGCTGGCCGACCTGGTCGTCGCCGGCAAGGTGGAAGAAGGCCGGGCGCTGGTGCAGTCGGGCATGGCCCAGCTGGGTGCCAGGATGAACGAGAGCACCGAGGCCCTGCGCAAGGTGAACCAGGAGGGCGTCAAGGCTGCCGCCGAGAACGCGGGTGTCACCTACAGCAATTCCAAGACGATCACCTGGCTGTCCATCGGCCTCGCGCTGGGACTGACCCTTCTGCTCGCCTGGCGCATGACGGTCAGCCTGACCTATCCCATAGCCAACGCGGTAGCGGCGGCCAGGGTCATTGCCGCTGGCGACCTGACCCAGACCCTGGATGCCCGTGGTCACGACGAGGCCGCCCAACTGCTGCAGGCCATGCAGCAGATGCAGACCCATCTGCGTGACACCCTGGGCCATCTGGGCCAGTCCGCCGCCCAGCTGGCTTCCGCCGCCGAGGAAATGACCACGGTCATGCAGGAGAGCGCGACCGGCCTGCAGCAACAGAACAGCGAAATCGAGATGGCGGCCACCGCCGTGACCGAGATGAGCCAGGCGGTCGAGGAAGTGGCCAGCAATGCCACCTCCACCTCTACCGATTCGCGCCAGGCCGCGGCCAGCGCGCGTGACGGCCAGCAGCAGCTGGGCAACACCCTGGTTGCGATCGAGACCCTGACCGACAATGTGCTGAGTGCCAGCGATCGCGCCCGTGAGCTGGCCGAACAGACCCGCAACATCAGCCAGGTCCTCGACGTCATCCGCTCGGTAGCCGAGCAGACCAACCTGCTGGCGCTCAATGCGGCCATCGAGGCCGCTCGGGCCGGCGATGCCGGTCGCGGCTTCGCGGTGGTGGCGGACGAGGTAAGGGGGCTGGCCCAGCGGACCGGCGACAGCACGCGCGAAATCGAGAAGATGATCGGCAGCATCCAGCACGGCACCGGCCAGACCGTGAATGCCTTGCTGACCAGTGCCGACCAGGCACGCCAGACCCGCGAACAGGCGCAGGCCGCCAGCGGCGCCCTGGAAACCATCGCCCTGTCGGTGTCGGGCATTGACGAGCGCAATCTGGTGATCGCCAGTGCTGCGGAGGAACAGGCTCAGGTGGCCCGCGAGGTCGACCGTAACCTGGTGCGGATCCGCGACCTGTCGGTGCAGACGGCCACCGGCGCGCAACAGACCCGCGTCGCCAGCCAGCAGCTGTCTGAGCTGGCGGTGCAGCTGAATGGGCAGATTCGCCGATTCCACGTGTAGACGTCCCTGACCCTCCAGGTGCTTGCCCTCCCCCGGGTCTGTCGGCAACCGGCCAGCAGGCTGACCGCTGAGCTACGACAGGTCGCGTATCACCCGATCCGGGTGATACGCGATGGGCTTCTGGCTTCACCGAACTGCCCCTTCCTGCGGGCGCGGGTCAGCCACTGCCGTACTCGAAACACCCCGGCCAGGCTCGCTGCCCTCTTCGCTGGGAAGCTGACCGCGCGCCGGTCTTGGCGGATCGTTCCAGTAACAGGGAGCACGGGTATTGCTCTGCGGCCGGGCCGACTGCTCGCAAGTCATCGCAGTTGATGACCGGAAAGACCGCACTCGCTCAGCGCAAGGTGGGGAGTGGTCCGCAAGCAGGGTCTGATGCGTTGAGCCAGGCAGGTGCCCTGGTCGAATGGCGCTGGCCACGCAGTTGTTCCGCGGATGAATTTGAACTGCCCGTGCGGCGGGGTTCTCTTCACCTGCCGCCTGCCACTTGGTGGCCTTATGAGCTGGCGTCCCTTGGAAAGTAGCCCTGGGTGGACTTCCGATCACCCATGGCTACCGGTTTGTCAGTTGGTGGCCTCGACCTGGGAGGCCTTGTCGGCCCGCTGCCCTTGCTGGGCCAGCGCTTCATGCAGCTGCCGATGCTGCTGGAGCGCCGCCTGGCTATCGCGAAAATCCTCATTGTGTGAGATCGAGCGCTCGCTGCCGTCTGCGGCGTAGCCGAGGTTCGCAACGGCGAGGGTGGCGGCAAACAAGGCAGTCTTGAGGAACGTCATGGTGTTTCTCCTTCTAGAGTGCAGCGTGGGTAGGAGCGCCACTCTAGGGGTGCGCGGGCAACGCCAGGATGAGCCGCGCATTACACTTCTGTCAGCCTTCCAGGGACAGTTCGCGAAAGCGCGAAAACATACAGATCCCGAAAGAACGGCTCTCTCCCCTCAAAACGCGTCAACCTCCCCTCCCGTGGGCAGCGATCGCCCAGCGCTCAGGCGTCGGAATCGCCGGTGTCCTCACCCATGGCGTTGATATTGGAAAAGCGCTCGACCAGAAAGTCGATCAGGCTGCGTACCCTGGCCGAAAGGTGCAGCTGTTGGGGATAAACCGCATAGATATCCGCCTGCTCGGTCTGGTCTTCCAACACCACCCTCAGGCGACCGCTGCGTACATAGCGGGCGATATCCCATTCGGAACGCTGCAGAATCCCATAGCCGTCCAGGGCCCAGTTCAAGGCCACTTCCCCGTCGTTACAGCTCAGGGCACCGTGGATCTTGATATTTTGGGTGCGCCCGCCGTGATTGAAATTCCAGACGCCGTAGGTCGCTTCGTTCTGCCGCAGGAAAATGCAGCTGTGGTCTTGCAGGTCCGTGAGCCGGGAGGGGCTGCCATGCTTTTCCAGATACAAGGGGGAGGCGCATAGCAGTCGGCGATTGGAAGCGATCTTGCGGGCATGGAAAGCCGCGTCGGGGAGATTGCCGATCCGGATGGCCAGATCGAAACCATGGGCGGCAAGATCCAGCGGATGATCGCTGATTTCCAGCTGCACCTTGACCTCGGGATAGCGCGTATGAAAGGCCGCGAGGGCCGGGCCGATATAGCGGCGACCAAAACCCAGGGTCGCATTGACGCGTATCAGGCCCTTGGGGGTCGCGCGGCAGCTGCTGACCAACTGCTCCACCTCATTGATCTGCGTAAGGATGCGCTCGGCGTGGTTGAAGTACATCTCTTCCTCGGCCGTCAGGCTCATGGACCGGGTGGTCCGGGTGACCAAGCGAATGCCCAGGCGGGCTTCAAGCGCACTCAGCCGCTTGCTCACCGCCGGGGGGGTCACCCCCAGTTCCCGGGCGGTCGCTGCCAGGCTGCCTTTCTCGGCCAGCAGATGAAAAAAAGCGAGATCGAGGGTCTGGCTCATTGGTAACTCAAAGTTAATTAAGTAGTGATTTTGAAGCACTCACAGGGTAGCGATCACTACATATACTCCTCTCACACTCTGCTGAACAGCCTGCGATCAACCCTCCCGCACCAGTCGGCTTAGTTGAGGCAGTTAAAAGCGCCATCAAAACTCCCGCAGTTTCACCGGAGTGTATTGGACTGAGCCAGACAATGGGATTCAAGACCAGTAACGACTGCCGAAGACGTTAGACGTTGAACTTCACCCTATTGAAAGCGGCTCGCACCGGGGCCTTTAACTTCGATAGAGGAGATATGCGCGCGGGTACTGATTGATCGCTGACCGCTTTCAATCGCGCGAGGCAATACCTCAGACATCTCACGATCGGTCGAAAGCCGAATACCCGATGTCTCCTGACAAAAATAACAATTCAGGAGTTAACAATGAAAAAAGCGCTCGGAAAACTCTACGTACAGGTGTTGATCGCAGTCATAGCCGGTGCTCTTGTCGGCGTGCTGTTTCCTGAAACAGGAGCAGCACTGAAACCCTTGGGCGATGCCTTCATCAAGCTCATCAAGATGCTGTTGGCGCCGGTCATCTTCCTGACGGTAGTGACCGGCATCGCCGGCATGGAAAACATGAAAGAACTTGGACGGGTCGGCTTCCGCGCCCTGATCTATTTCGAAGTGGTTTCCACCCTCGCGCTTGTCGTCGGCCTGGTGGTCGCCAATGTATTGAGGCCCGGCAGTGGAATGAATGTCGACGTCACAACCCTGGACACCTCAAGTCTCAGCAGCTACGCCACGGCCGCCAAGCACACGTCGACCATGGACTTTCTGATGGGCATCATTCCCAACACCATCGTCGATGCCTTCGCCAAGGGCAACGTGCTGCAGATACTCCTGTTTTCAGTCTTGCTGGGGGTGGCCCTGGCCAATGCCGGGCCGCGGGCGAAACTCTTCGTGGACACGCTCGACAGCCTGACGCAAGGCATGTTTCGGATCATCAGCATGATAATGCGCCTGGCGCCAATCGGAGCCTTCGGCGCGATCGCCTTCACCATCGGCAAATACGGCTTCGGCTCGCTGTTTTCGCTGGGCAAGCTGGTGGCTTGCGTCTATCTGACCTGCGCGGTGTTCGTGATCTTCGTGCTGGGGCCGATCTGCCGCTACAGCGGCTTCAGCCTCTGGAAGTTCCTGAAGTACATCAAGGAAGAACTGTTCACCGTGCTGGGGACCTGCTCCTCCGAATCGGTGTTGCCGCAGATGATCTCGAAAATGGAGAAGGCCGGTGTATCCAAGCCGGTGTCAGGACTCGTCATTCCCTCAGGGCTGACCTTCAATCCTGATGGGCAAGCCATTTACTACACCATTGCCGCCATCTTCATTGCCCAGGCGACCAATACCCCACTGACCCTGACCGATCAGCTGATCGTGCTGACGGTTCTGATGTTTACCTCCAAGGCGTCCGCGGGCGTGGCCGGGGCGGGCTTCATCATCCTCACGGCGACCCTGGCTTCGCTCGACACCATCCCGGTGGCCGGCATGGTGCTGCTGTTGGGTGTGGATCGCTTCATGTCCGAGGCGCGGGGCATCACCAATACGATTGGCAATGGGGTCGGCACGATGGCCATCGCCAAATGGGTAGGCGCCTTGGACACGGCCAAGATGAATAGAGCGCTGGATGGCGAAGACGTGGAAGAAACTCGTGGTGCTGCGCGATCCGAAACCGCCAGATCGGCAACGTCACCGAGCGAGACGCTTGTACAACTACCCGATGTTACAAGCCGGGTGCTCAAACATTGATGAAGATCTGACTGCGCTTTATTAAGCAGCCTCATGTCGGCGTCTGCTCCGCACAAAGATTGTGTTCATTACTTGCCGATGAAAAACACGTTCTTGTTGTTCGATTCGATCTAAGAGCCAGTTTTCTGGCATACAAAAAAACTCAAAGCAGGATAATGCGATGGTTAGCCGACGCTTTACGACAAACTCTGGGATTCGCATCTGGTGAAACAGCGCGACGACGGCTCGGCGCTGCTCTACATCGACCGTCACATCATTCACGAAGTGACCTCGCCCCAGGCCTTCGAAGGCCTGCGACTGAGCGGCCGCGAGCCCTGGCGTGTCGATGCCAACATCGCGACCCCGGATCACAACGTGCCGACGACCGCTGAGCGCAAGGATGGCATCGCCGCCATTGCCGATCCGGTTTCGCGTCTGCAAGTCCAGACCCTCGACAACAACTGCGACCAGTACGGCATCACCGAATTCAAGATGAACAACGTTCGCCACGGGATCGTCCATGTCATCGCTCCGGAACAGGGCGCCACCCTGCCGGGCATGACCGTGATCTGCGGCGATTCCTACACCGCCACCCACGGCGCCTTCGGGGCGCTGGCCCACGGTATCGGCACCTCCGAAGTCGAGCATGTGCTGGCGACCCAGTGCCTGATCGCGAAGAAGATGAAAAACATGCTGGTTTCCGTCGATGGCCAACTGCCGTTCGGGGTGACCGCCAAGGACATCATCCTCGCAATAATCGGCAAGATCGGTACCGCCGGGGGTAATGGCCACGCCATCGAGTTCGCGGGCAGCGCCATTCGGGCCTTGTCCATCGAAGGCCGCATGACCATCTGCAACATGGCGATCGAGGCCGGTGCCCGCGTAGGTCTGGTAGCGACGGACGAAATAACCATCGCCTATATCAAGGGCCGCCCGTTCGCCCCGAAAGGCGCGGAGTGGGATATAGCCGTCGAAGCCTGGAAAGATCTGGTCTCTGATGCCGGCGCTCGCTTCGACAAGGTGGTCGAACTCGACGCCGCGCAGATCAAGCCGCAAGTCAGCTGGGGCACTTCGCCGGAAATGGTCCTGGCCGTTGACCAGAACGTTCCCGATCCGGCCCAGGAGACGGACCCGATCAAGCGCGACTCCATCGTCCGCGCCCTGAAGTACATGGGTCTGACCGCCAATCAGGCGATCACCAACATCCCGCTCGACCGCGTGTTCATCGGCTCATGCACCAATTCGCGGATCGAAGACCTGCGGGCTGCGGCCGTGATCACCAAGGGCCGCAAAGTGGCTTCGACCATCAAGCAGGCCCTCGTCGTGCCGGGATCGGGTCTGGTGAAGGCCCAGGCCGAAGCGGAAGGCCTGGACAAGATTTTCCTCGACGCCGGTTTCGAATGGCGCGAGCCAGGCTGCTCGATGTGCCTGGCAATGAATCCGGACCGCCTGGAGTCCGGCGAGCACTGCGCCTCTACGTCCAACCGCAATTTCGCCGGGCGCCAGGGCGCCGGCGGTCGTACCCACCTGGTCAGCCCAGCCATGGCCGCTGCCGCGGCGGTGAACGGTCGTTTCGTCGACGTCCGTGATCTGATCTGACCTGAAGGAGCCAGGCATGAAAGCCTTTACCCAGCACACAGGCCTTGTCGCCCCTCTGGATCGCGCCAACGTCGACACCGACCAGATCATTCCCAAGCAATTCCTGAAGTCGATCTACCGGACGGGTTTCGGCCCCAATCTGTTTGATGAATGGCGCTATCTGGATGAGGGACAGCCGTACCAGGACAATTCCAGGCGGCCGCTGAACCAGGATTTCGTCCTCAACGCCGCGCGTTATCAGGGCAGCAGCGTCTTGCTGGCCCGGGAGAACTTCGGTTGCGGCTCCAGTCGCGAGCATGCGCCCTGGGCGTTGGAGGAATACGGTTTCCGCAGCATCATCGCGCCGAGCTTCGCCGATATCTTCTTCAACAACAGTTTCAAGAACGGCCTGCTGCCGGTCGTCTTGAGCGATAGCGAGGTGGACGAGCTGTTCAGCCAGGTTGAAGCCGAGCCAGGCTACCAGCTGCACATCGACCTGGAGGCCCAGACCGTGACCCGTCCGGATGGCAAAATCCTGAACTTCGAGATCGACGCCTTCCGCAAGCACTGCCTGCTCCAGGGCCTGGACGATATCGGCCTGACCTTGTTGGAAGGCGATGCGATCAAGGCGTTCGAAGTCAAGCACCGTGCACGTCAGCCCTGGCTGTTCAGAAACCCTGAAGAAGTGACGCGAGCGCTTGGATAACGGCTATGAACCCACGATCACCCTTGTTTCAGTGACATCAGCTGTCCCTTGAGATAAGCCGATATCCCCTCTCGCTCTGGTGGTAAAGACAATCTGGCAGACGACCACTCATCGCTCCGTCCAGGTTGGCTTGCAGAGAGAGAGGGACCCATCATCTACCCGATATTCCAGCGCGAAAGTGGATATCACCTGGCGCGCGATCCCACCTGTATCTTTCTTGAAAGTACCGATTTCGCTTGCTCGTGTATTGAAAGAATCCCGAGTCTTTGGCTTTGCGTGCAACGAATTCCGGAAATCGGGAATCCCGAAGGCCACAAAACCCGAAGGCCGCGGCAGACCAGAATATCGTCAAGACCCTCACTCGAGCACCGCCCTGCCCTCACGGCAACCGGCAAGTCTCACCCTCCAGAAATCCTGCTCAGCACTCGGAAGGATCGGCAAGAGGGCTCGACCGCTCACAACGGCCGTCAGACCGGGGTCGCTGGACAGGAAGATCCAACGGCTAATCGGACCCAGACTGGACAGCCTCAGCCGGCTGTACCGGAAAGGAATGCGCGTGATGAGCGACGGCGGGGTGGTCCTGGAAGGATGGCAACGGCGACGAACAAGCTGCGGTCAAGGTTCAGGCCAACCGGATAGGCGTTCCTGCCTCAAGGCATTGAGTCCATCACTATGGGCCAGGGTACGGGGCAGAGTCAGGTGCGACCGGTCACGAATGGTTCGGCACCTGCTGGCGCTCCGTCCCCAACCAGTGACGACTTCGACGACGAGATTCTCTTCCACCCGCTCAACCTCAGGGTCGTCGGAAGCCGCGGCACCCGGTGCACCTGCTGTTTGCAAAAGCCTTGGGCGATGCCCTGCTGGTGCTGATGCTGATGCTGATGCTGATGCTGATGCTGATGCTGATGCTGATGCTGCCAAGCATTGCGGCACCAGCGCGCAAGTCCGGACGCTCTGGCGAAACGGCCGCGGACTACACCACCCTGAGCAGAACGCGTCTTCGCCGACAATACCCAGCAGCGCTACAGCTCCAGATCTACAGGACCGACTGCACCGTAACGAGCCGCAGCAACACCTCGCGCTTGGCTGTGACTAAAGAGACCTCTCTACGAACGCCAAGCAGAAACACGTTGTTACCACCCATCCTCCTTTGCCGACCCTTTACCCGAAAGCTCAGCGCTAAGGCAGTCAGCTGTAGCGAATAGTCAGACGTAGTACTACCGTGCCGTGACCCACGCTCATGTACGTGTCACCTCTCCACTACCGCAGGATGTCTTCATGTTCGCAAAGCTCAGCATATTCCAGAAGATTTATTCTGGTTTCGCGCTCATGGTCGCGATCATCATTGGCGTCAGCTATCGCGGCTTCTGCGCCATGCGCGAGGCTTCGAACTGGAACGTCCACACCTACGAGGTGCTGAATCAGATCGATGACATCCTCAGCAGCCTCATCAATATCGAGACTGGCATGCGCGGTTTCGTCATCACCGGTAAGGCTACCTTTCTTGCTCCCCTTGAAAGTGGCCAGGAGACGCTGGCCAAGCGCACCCAGACCCTGGCGGAAATGACCGCCGACAATCCCCGCCAGCAAGGGCGCATCGCCGATCTGCGTCGGCTCGAAGGCACTTGGCTGCAGGAAGACATCCAGCCGCTGTTGGCCCAACGCCGTGCTCTGAACGAAGCCGTCTTGCCGGACGAGGCTTTGGCCGTACGCGTCGGCGCAGGTCGGGACAAGGCCAAGATGGACGACATGCGTGCGCTGCTGGCTAGCATGCGGGAAGAGGAAAGCCGCCTACTTGAGCAGCGCAACCAGACTATGGCCGAAAGCAACCGCAACCTGATGCTGACCCTGCTCGGTGGTGGCCTGGTGGCCTCCATACTGGCTCTGGTCATCGCCACGGGCTTGGCACGTGGCACCCGCAGCCGCTTGCAACTGGCCATCGATGCCGCCAACGCCATTGCCGCCGGGCGCCTGGACAACCCGATCGACACCAGTAGCAACGACGAATTACCCCGTGCCTTCGATCGTATGCAGAGTGGGCTGCGGGAGATGGTCCAGGAGATCGCGGGCGCCGCCCGCCAGCTGGTGCAGTCGGTGGCATTGATCACCGGCTCTTCGCAGCAGCTTTCTGGCGCCGTCACTGAGCAATCCAATGCGGCCTCCTCAATGGCCGCGACCATTGAAGAGCTATCGGTGAGCATCAGCCATGTATCCGAAAGTGCTCAGGAAGCCCATCGTCTGGCAAGCCAATCAGGCCAGCAGTCTGCCGATGGCGGCGACGTCATCCAGGCAACCCTCACTGCCATGAACGGTATCGCCGAGACGGTGCAGAAGTCGTCCGACCAGATCGGCGAGCTGGGCCAGCATTCCGAGCAAATCACCTCGATCGTAAAGGTGATCCAGGATATCGCCGACCAGACCAACCTGCTGGCTCTCAATGCAGCCATCGAGGCAGCCCGAGCCGGCGAGCAAGGCCGCGGCTTCGCCGTGGTCGCAGACGAGGTACGCGGCCTGGCCCAGCGTACTGGCAAGTCGACTCAGGAAATCGCCTCTATGATCGACAAGATCCAAGCCGGGATCCGCGATACGGTGGGCAACATGAAGATTGGAGTGGAGCGGGTCAACCATGGCGTTGGCCAGGCGGACCAAGCCGGGCAGGCTATCGTCGCCATCCGCCTGGGCTCAACTCAGGTGGTGCAGGTGGTCGACCAGATATCCTTCGCCCTGCGCGAGCAGAACGCTGCTAGCCACGACGTGGCACGCAGTGTAGAAACCACCGCACAGATGGCTGCGCGCAACCGCACCGACATCCAGGACATCCTGCTGGCCAACGAGAGCCTCGCTACTCTGGCCACCCAGCTGGAACGCCAGGTCGCCCGCTTCAGCCTCTAGTTTGGCGCCTCCGACGCTGGTCTCCGGCGTCACGCCGCAACGTGACGCCTCAATCCGCTCTCAAGCCGTTCAGCGTAGAGCGCCCGGCGCGCCGCGCAATTCGCAAGGCCGCCGAAGATGCCCGAGCCAGACTCGTTGCGCACGCGGTCCTACTGGGTTCCTATCCTCCACGCTTCCCGGGCGCCTGGGTATGCTCATGCCTAGCATCAAGGCTTTAAGTTGGGGCCAACCCCCAAATGTCGATCAATCCGTGTTCGCGCGGCTGGGTCGGCTTCGCCAGCTCCTGGAGCGCGTGAAGGTGCCAATGGTGATGGAGCTGCTGGGCGAGTTGGACCCCGAGGACAAGGTGATCAACTTCCGCGGGTACAGGAAGACAGTATCCGCGCTGCTGCAGCCGTGCGAGACCGCCGGCCTGGGATGCATCACCCTGGCGGGGACAGGCAGCCTGACGAAGCGGCAGAAGGCATCCCGCTAGTGTAGAACAGCATCGATCTGCAGCTGTGCCAGATGAATCAGGACAAGCGGCGAATCGCTCAGTACATCATCGAGCCGGAAGCTGTGCTACGCACGCGGACTGCAAGGGCTAGCAGCACTTGATGGGGACGCAGCAGAAGTCCCCACGTCCTAAACGCTAGGCTGCTACGAAGGTGTTCACTGCGCCCAGCAAAACAATTTCCGGACTGTCATTACCCGCCCGGTCTGAGAGAAAATTCTCAGGCAGATAGAGGCTGTACTGATGCCCTGCCACTAGGTCTTTTTCGACAGTCAGGTTGAAGACATTTTGGTAGCGGCCTACGGTATTCATAGTCAGCACCTGCAGATCTTCCCCTGAAGTGACGTCGCGCAGGAAAGCCGCATCGAAGCTGTCAGCACTTCTATTCCAGAAGAAATTATTACCACGAACACCACCATAGCTGATATTGACCTGATCAGCGGCAATTGGCTTGCCGAAGCTGGCCTGACCTACAGACTGCAATAAAGGAGGAGCTTCGACGTTGTAAATCCGATAATTTTCACTCACAGTTGAGTTACCCGCCTCGTCTCGCTGCTCGACTTGCAAAGTCCCCTCGTAATAGTTGCCGTAGTCCACCGCAAACCCACCTGACTTGTCGCCAGCTTGCCAATTTAGGCCTCCATCAATGGAGTAGGACCATAAGTCATTGCCAACTAAAGACGGTGAGCTCACGTAGCCGTCGTTCGTAAGGTAATCGTTATCGACATCACCGGTATCCCTGAACTGGAGATCGAGCCGGTCGGGCGCCTGCGTATCCATTACCCAAGGAGATTGGTTTTCAAGCGTCTGCTGGACACCTGCCGTTTCGAATCGCACCAAGACCGATCCTGACTCATATCGGCCATCAGCCAACGCGAGAGTGCTGCCGCTGGATTGCGCCCACGAACGCCCGCCGTCGAGGCTGTAATCCCAACCAGAAACGTCCTTCGGCAGGCTCACATCGATCTGATTGTCGTTCGTTATGCCATCGCTGACAGAGACGCCGGTATCGTGGTGCAGGGTCAAACTTGGAATGATGGGTGCCGACTGATCGATCCGAGACTGGAAAAACTGTTGATCCGTACTTTGCCCTTGCGGCTGCACAAGATAGTCGACCATCTCGGTAATTACAGCAGCTCTGGCATTATTGTTGGACAGGGACAACTGCTCCAAGCGCCCCAGCCAATACTCTTTTCCTCCTTCATCTGCTGGACGTCCCAGCAAATCTACATAGCAGCCGTCAATGAAGTCACCTGCACCATCCACTCCGGGATGGGATTGCTGTCTTTCAGCGCTCTTTAGGAACAGACTGACAACTGACTCCCCTGAGAGCCCCTCAGACATCTTGTCGGTCCAGAACTGAAAGCCTTCTGCGTCTGGCGCACGACCCAAGACCGCCCAATAATAGGCACTGACATATGTTTCCCTGCTCACAGCCATGTCCATTCTCCTTTTGAAGCCGCCTTATGCAGCTCAGAAAGAGTTTATGAGGCTATTCAACGTTGAGAAGATGTATCAAGAGCGACGTGCAGCAATCGACATTCTTTCACATACCGCAATAAGTGCCTGATCGGACCGGCCTCTTTCGCTCTAGCTACGATTACCCCCTGCTTCTCGCTGGCTGTGCTGGCACCGCAAGCCCCATCACGAATTAGGGCCGCGCCGCACATGACCCGGAAGCTCTCCACCCTCATTCCGGTGGCACTCGCCGCCGCTCCGGCTGGCTGCGTTGCGCACGAATTCGCCCTGCAGGCTACCGGTGCGGACAGCTCGCGAAATGCCCAGCTACCACAGCCTGATCGTTATTCGAAAGGCGCTGCCGGTGCGTTACGGCCGCTGCACGCTGGTGAACACAGCGACTTAGGCGGAGCAACGGGAGCTGATGGCACCGATCATCGACGTGAACATCCCGGCCAACATGAAGCCGACCGTTCGCGACGCCATGCAGTACGAGGTCAACCGCTCCGGCCACAGCCGGCGGCCCACTACAAGCTCGGCCCGACGAGCCTGCGTAACACGCTGCAGGTGCTGGCCGGCCCCGCCTGCCAGGTGAAGGTCGATGAGATCATGCGGTCGGTGTGCTTCGAACTGCGCCCGGGCTACCAGCTGCCGGAAGGGCAGCGCTACGCTGCGGCGCCGGCGGCTACCCCGACCACGGCAACCAATATACCTGCACCGGTCTCCAGCACAGGGATGACTATTGCCACAGTGCCCGCCGCCAAGCCCTTGGAAAGACACCCCGTATCCGCTAAGCCGATACCGAACGTCGCTTCCGGTCAGGCAGTCAAACCTACGCCCGCCAGCGCGGCGCTGACATCCGCGCCGGTCAATGCGCCTGGGGAGGTCTTGCATGTCCGGCAATCTCCAAACGCCTCCCTGGCGAAGGGCACCTCTACTTCACCCGCCGCTGTAATGACTTAGGCTGCTGCCAAGCCCACTTCTCCCGCAGCACCTTTGCCGAAGCCGTCGCACAGGTCTTCCCCCTCTAAAAGGGCGCTCGCCGCCCATTCATTGTCAATGGCCACTCCAGTCAGCGCATCGCTCATGCTTCTGCGAGCAAGAAGTCATGCCCCCCTTCGCCTGGGCGCCGTCGCTGCGGCACTCCTGCTTGCCAGCTGCTCGGTGCAACGGGTAGAGGAATCGGCCCAGCGCGCCGAGGACGATGCCGCCATGGCCAGCCAATACGCTGCCCTGCTGCGCAACCAGCAACACAGCCCAAGCGTGAGACCGTCGAGTTCAGCGACTAGCCAGGTCGACCGCGACGGCGGCGTGCTGATCACCAACCCGGAGTTGATGAAGAGCGGGTTGGACCTGTCGGACTTCCCGACCATCGTCTTGCTGCAGACGGGCTATATCTACCCCCTTCAGCAGGCAGCGCCGATCGCGAGGGCGAGATGATCGCCCGCGAGTTGCTGGAGCACTGCGGCTATCGTGGGCCCATCCAGCGGCTATGGCTGTCCGCACTCAACGACGCTTCCATCCGCCAGGCCCTGGCGAGCCTCAAGCCCGGGGCCGAAACCTTTTCCATGTACCACTCGGCGCTGGCTCGCTCTCGGGCAGACTGGCTGATTGGCATGAACTTCACCCGGCTGTTCACCCTCCTCGGACGCCAGGCCGGCTACAGCGGAGTGCTGTCAGTAGGACGGGTGCAGACGCCTACGCTGCGCCTGGTGGTCGATCGCGATCGGGAGATCGCCCACTT